>CALCEC010000073.1 GCA_937900095.1 uncultured Bacteroidales bacterium
TGAGATTAAAGTAAACTTGTATCTCGCTTGCTTAATCGCAGTATTGTCGAACCCTCCGGATTTCGTCGCTTTGCTCTGTCGGGATGACAGGTTCGCTGCTGTTGAGATGCTTCACTGCGCTCAAGCATGACAGGTGCAACGTGTTTTCCTCTATCAAAAATAGTCCAAAATACCTTATATATAAAAAGTAAAAGGCCGATGTTATGAACACCGGCCTGTATATTATAATGTTTAAATTGTCAGTTACTAATTATGCGAGCTTTGCAAGGGCTTCCTTGATGCGGCGTATAGCCTCGACAATATTCTCATCACTTGTTGCGTAACTCATTCTGAAGCACTCGGGTGCACCGAATGATGCTCCGCCCACAGCAGCAACGTGTGCCTCGGTCAAAAGATACATTGCAAGATCGTCGCTGTTGTTGATAACTGTACCGTTGTAGCTCTTTCCGTAGAATGAGCTGCACTTGGGGAACAGATAGAATGCACCCTCGGGAACATTCACTTCAAGACCTGGAATCTCTTTTGCGAGCTTTACGATGAGGTCGCGGCGGCGCTGGAATGCCTTACGCATCTCCTCAACGGGCTCCTGTGAGCCTGTATAAGCCTCAAGTGATGCCATCTGTGATACAGAGCATGGTCCGCTGGTGTACTGTCCCTGGAGCTTGTTGCAGCCTTTTACAATCCACTCGGCAGCTGCAAGGTAACCGATGCGCCAGCCTGTCATTGCGTATGCCTTTGAAACACCGTTGATGATGATTACGCGCTCTCTGATCTCGGGGAACTGTGCAATACTCTCATGTTTGCCCACATAGCTTATGTGCTCATAAATCTCGTCAGCTACAACATAAACCTCGGGATATTTTGCAAGTACATCGGCAAGCTCCTTGAGCTCCTCTCTTGTATATACCGAACCTGTAGGGTTTGACGGAGAGCAGAGGATGAGCATCTTTGTCTTTGGTGTGATGGCTGCCTCAAGCTGTGCGCCTGTGATCTTGAAGTTCTGCTCGATGCCTGCGCTCACAATGACTGGTGTACCGTCGGCAAGCTTTACCATGTCGGGGTAGCTTACCCAGTAGGGAGCTGGAACTATAACCTCGTCACCTGGGTTCACAAGTGCCATGATTGCATTGCATACTGCCTGCTTTGCACCGTTGGAAACAGAAATCTGTGTCTCCTTGAACTCGAGTCCGTTCTCGTTCTTGAGTTTCTCCACAATAGCCTTGCGAAGGGTGGGGTAACCCGGGACGGGAGAGTAACGTGACCAGTTGTCGTCAATTGCCTGCTTTGCTGCAGCCTTGATGGCATCGGGAGTGTTGAAATCGGGTTCTCCTACACTCATGTTGATTACATCTACACCTTGTGCTTTCAACTCCTGGCTCTTCTGTGACATTGCCAGTGTTGCCGATGGTGCCAATCGGTTTACGCGGTCTGATAGCTTGTTCATTTTAGAAGCTTATTATTTTGTAGTTAGTTATATTCTTCTTTATTTTTAGATGCTTCGCTACGCTCCAGCATGAAAGGTATGTGTTCACATTGTACTTTTGACAACCCTTGCTTACCGCGACCCACGCGGCACCACGAGTGCGGTGCTTCGCGTGACCTATCGCTGCAAGTGTTGTCGAAACTTCGCCTTTCCGTTTTGACATCACTTGCTTTTCGCGACCCACGCGGCACCACGAGTGCGGTGCTTCACGTGACCTATCGCTGCAAGTGTTGTCGAAACTTCGCCTTAGGTTCAGTTTTCAAAGTGCAACGTATGCCCCATACGCTCTGCCTTGGTATGCAGGTAGCGTGAGTTATATGTGTTGGGCTCAATCTCAATACCTACATTCTCTGTTATTGTGAGTCCGTAACTCTCTAAACCGATGCGCTTTACCGGGTTGTTGGTGATGAGGCGCATCTTGTGTACACCAATCTGACGCAGAATCTCGGCACCTACACCGTAGTCTCTCTCATCGGCCTTGAATCCCAGACAAAGGTTTGCATCCACAGTGTCCATACCCTCCTCCTGGAGCTTGTATGCACGCATCTTGTTCATGAGTCCAATGCCGCGTCCCTCCTGGTTAAGGTATACGATAACACCCTTGCCGGCCTTGTCAATTAGCTCCATAGCCTCATGTAGCTGCGATCCGCAGTCGCAACGCTGCGATCCGAAGATGTCACCTGTCATGCACGATGAGTGTACACGTACAAGTATTGGCTCATCCTCGCTCCACTCGCCCTTTATAAGTGCAATATGCTCAAGTCCGTTCGACTTCTGACGGAATGGTATAAGGCGGAAATGTCCGTGTGCTGTAGGCATGTCTACCTCTTCGCCCTTATCAACAAGTGACTCCTGCTTCAGTCGGTACTCGATGAGGTCTTTGATTGATATTATCTTGAGATTATGCTCCTTGGCAATCTCAATAAGCTGTGGCATGCGTGCCATGGTGCCGTCCTCGTTCATAATCTCAATGAGTGCGGCAGCAGGGTAGAGGCCCGACAGGCGTGCGAGGTCAATGCTTGCCTCGGTGTGTCCTGCACGGCGCAACACTCCGTTGTCCTGGGCATAAAGCGGGTTGATGTGTCCCGGGCGTGCAAAGGTCTCCGGTTTGCTTGCGGGGTCGGCAAGAGCCTTGATTGTTGCTGCACGGTCGGCTGTTGATACTCCTGTAGTACATCCCTCTACCTTATCTATTGTTACAGTGAATGGTGTTCCCAAAAGACTGGTATTGGCGCTTACCTGTGGGGCAAGATCAAGCTCTTTGCAGCGTGACAATGTTATAGGTGCGCAAAGCACTCCACGTCCGTTCTTGAGCATGAAGTTTACAGCCTCGGGAGTAATCTTCTCGGCTGCGATGATGAAGTCTCCCTCATTCTCGCGGTCTTCGTCATCGACCACTATCACAAATTTACCCTCTCTGAAATCGTCGAGAGCCTCTTCGATACTATTTAATTTGAAATTATCCATATTATGTTTTATACAAGTTTTTCTTTATCAAATATTTCAATAAGTTTCTTACTGTTCTTTTCAACTTTCACAAGGTCCTTAACCAACCTGCGACGGAATTTCAATGCCCTCAGGTAGATTATTATTCCAATTGGGAACAATACCAACGAGAGTATATTGAGTGACCTTCTCTTGAAAGGTGATGTAGTTGCATGTGGCGACAGGATAGGGAACTCGTTTAGCATTATCACAACCTTCCTGTTCTTGCTGTTTCCTAGCTCCTCGATAATGTTCTCCATCTTCTCGTTGAAGTCATCGAGTGTGTGGTCCTTCTCGTTGAAGAATACGCTCTTTATTGAAGGAATCTTCTTGAGCTTGTTTCTCTTTCTGTACCCTCTTGCCTCGTTATGCAGCTCAAGCATCACGTCCTTTGCCTTGGCATAGTCAGGGTCATCAATGATAACCTCCTTCAGTGTGACATTTCTCTTTTCGGGTATTGCGAACAGCATCCTGAAGAACCTGTTTATTGAGTCGCTGTTGAAAATCTCGGAATCCTTGTTCGACTGGAATGTGAAGAATATTCCCAATGGTGACAGCACCATTGTACTCAACCATGCTCCGAACCATACGTGCCATTCACCCTCGCGCGACATCTTGTAGCCTGCGGTGTCGAATATGTGATACAGGATGAATGTAGCTACGGATATTAGCACCGGATAACCCAATCCACCTTTTCTCACAATGGCACCCAACGGCGCACCGATGAAGAAGAATATGAGGCAACCGAGCGAAAGTGTGAACTTTCTCCACCAGGATATCTTGTGTTTGTTCAGGTCTTTTTCTCGTGCATGCAGTATGTTGTGTTTTATCTCATAATCGACCTTCATCTGCTTCACCTTATTCAGCTGTGCCCTTTTCCACACCAACTTTGACTTTTGTGTTGCTATGCTGTAGATGCTGTCTAATTTCATGCTACTTATATTGTTTTTGAGCATTATGACTGAATCTTCGTGGCTCAGTTCAATTGAAGCATCGTATGTAGTGCGTTTCAGGTTCTTCCAGTAATGTTTTGCAATGCTGTCGTTGTTGTGGCTCAGAGTGTCGATAGATACTTCAAGCTCCTTCATGTTCTTGCTGTCGGCATTGGCTTTCATTATCGATACATCCTTCATTTCGAATCCTCCGTCCACTTCAATTATCACATCTTTTCTATTGAATGTCTCACGACGGTATGGTACGTTCTTCTTTTGTATACTCTGTTCCTGGAGGTTCGAGAACTGTTCACCTGAATACATTGTGAGAATCATATGCTTCTCATCGGCAGTACTGTTTATGGTAGCTGAATCGGCAAGTAATATATTGGTATTGTCGAATCCGCCCGATGTATCGTATATTACCACATCATACAGTAGGCCGGTATCCATATTCTTCTTGTCTACATATATATTGTATCCTTCAAGCCTGTCATAGAATGTTCCCTGTGGAATCTCGCTTTCAGGTGATGTCTGCTTGATAGAGTACATCAGCGTATATAGCTTCATCTGGGCATACGGGCTTATGACATTCTGGAAATAGAATGATATGCAGCCCAACATTGCGCAGAATATTATCAGTGGAGTCATTATTCTGAGCAACGGTATGCCTGCTGCTTTCATTGCAAGCAGCTCCAGTTTCTCACCGAAGTTACCGAATGTCATCAGCGACGCTAGCAGGATAGCAAAAGGAAGGGCTTGTGAAACAAGTGTGATTGAGCTCAGCATGAAGAACTGGGCAAGAACATAAAAGTCGAGTCCCTTGTCAACAAAGTCATCAATCCATCTCCACAGCAGCTGCATTATGAAGATAAAAAGACAAATAAAGAAGGTGCCCATCAGGTTTGTGGCAAATGTCTTTATGATGAAAAGGTCGAGCTTCTTTATTATGTGAAATTCCGGAAATTTCATAGTTGGCGTTAATAACTCCTTTACAAGTTACTTGTCGTGTGCTAAACAATAAAAAATACAGAAAACCATTGTTTTTTACGCAAACTACGGTTTTCTGTACAAAGTTAGTATAAAATGTGTGATGTAAGCAAAGAAAGTATTTTAATTTAATTAAAATAAGCCACAACAAAATATTACTTCTTTTTTTTGAAGCATAAATAACAGATGCTAAAATAAAATATGGGTTACATTCCCGACTGCCTTCTCAGGTTCTCTATCTGTGAATCCCAAAGGTCCTTCTGGTCTTCAACCTCGTTCTTGTCGGCAAAGTCAGTTACCTCAAGAGTATGCTCCCTTGTTAGCTCGTTGTATGCTATTCTCATCTCGAAATAGGTACTCTGGCTCTCGTCTTCCCAGCGGAACTTGACATAAACACCGTTTCTCTGTGCCACAAGGTGTGCAACCCTGCATTCAGTCTTTCCCCAATAAAACTTATATGTCTTGTCAATATTCTCTACTCTGTCGGCAAACCATGGTGAAAGACCGGCCGATGTGCCTATGTAACGCCAAATCATTGATGCGCTACCTTTCAAAGGATATTCTATATAAATCTTTTCTTTGCTCATCTAAAAACTTTATTTGTAATTGTAACTTATTGTATCTCAGCCGCAAGTTAAAAAAATAAATTCAAAAATGCAATTATTATATTTGGAATATTGCCCAAAAATCATTGATTTTACATTTTTTACCAATAAAACACGTTATACAATCATAACAAAACAGTCTTAAAAAAGTTTTTTGTGAAAAAACGCCGAAAAATTTGTCTGTTTGAAATTATAGATATATCTTTGCACCGCAAAAATGCAATGGCGAGATAGCTCAGCTGGTTAGAGCGCATGATTCATAATCATGAGGTCCCCGGTTCAATCCCGGGTCTCGCTACAAAAAAATGCTCTTCATTTGAAGAGCATTTTTTTTGGTATTTAGAGCTTGTTTTTACCCCCTCGGTCACAATCATCATATTCTTGTCATTTCGACGACTGTAAGGAGGAGACGTGTTGTTGAGGGCTTTGCCCGAAAAAATCTCAAAACAAGCAAAAGATCTCTCAGTAGACTCAGCCAGAGACTTTGCGAGATGTTTCACTTCGTTCCAGCATGACATGTTCGCTGTTGTTTTTTAGATCCCTCGTCGCTACGCTCTGTCGGGATGACAGGTTCACGTTAAACAAATCCGGCACCACTTGTTAAGCGATGCCGGAGAATTTGTATGTAACAATAGATGGTTACTTGTTTGTCATAATAGATAGAATCATCTTGTCGGTCTGCTGCATGCCTTGAGAACCTATGGATGTGAGGTTCTTTATTGACTTGTCCACGTCATCATCGACAATACCCTCGAGCGAGGTCACACAGTGGTGCTCCATTGCCATCACTGACGAGAAGAGCGCTGTTGATACCGCACTTGCAAGCTTGAGCGCGCAGCTCGGCTTTGCACCGTCACATATTACTCCGGTAAGGTTGGCCACCATGTTTTTCACTGCCATTGCAACCTCATTGTATCCGCCACCCATAAGGTATGTTATACCGCAGCTTGAGCCTGTAGATGCAACCACACAGCCGCACAGTGCCGACAGTCGGCCAAGGCTCTGCTTGATGTATATTACGGTAAGGTGGCTCAGCACAAGGGCACGGATAAGCTGCTCCTCTGATGCCTTTGTCTCCTCGGCATACACTACAACAGGAAGCGTTGAGGCAATACCCTGGTTTCCGCTGCCCGAGTTGCTCATGACAGGAATCTGTGCACCGCCCATACGTGCATCACAAGCTGCAGAGGTGTATGACACCATCCTTGTAAAGACGGTATCTCCGAACACTTTGTTGCGTGCACCGCCGCTTATTGTGCGGCCAAGGCAATGTCCCCACTGGCCTTTGAGTGACTCCTCGGCAACATTCTTGTTCAGTTTGCGTGCCTCAAGGATAAAGGAGAGTTCTTCCAAGGGAGACTCTGTTGCAAACTCCCACACCTTGCGCATAGACAATTCTACATCGGCCTTGCTTTCACATGATGTCTCTTTTGTTTTGCTGTTGTCAAGAAGCACCTCCTGGTTACGCTGCAGGAACACGAAATTAGTGTGGCTGCCCGATATCACCGCAACGGCTTTGTCGTTGCCGGCTACAGCCTCCACCTCGATATGCAGCACATCACATGCGCCCTCTTTGAGCGAAACGTTTATGCGTTTTTCATCTATCATGCGCTTGCCCTGCTCCACAGCCTGTGGAGTGGTGTCTTTCAATACCTCCAGGCTGTATTCGCTGCGTCCCACCAATGCACCCAGGGCAACGGCGATAGGCAGGCCCACCATTCCAGTGCCCGGTATTCCTACTCCCATAGCGTTTTTAAGAACGTTAGGGCTGAGCTTTACATTGATGTTCTGCGGTACACAACCCAGAATCTCAACGGCCTTTGCCGTACACAGCGACACGGCAACAGGTTCTGTGCATCCCATTGCAGGGACAACTTCTCTGTTAAGTAGTCTGATAATCTCGTTTCGTGTTTCTAATGGAAGCATAACTCTTTTCTGTTTATGTCGGCTTCAAAGGTACTCTTTTTTTATAAAAATGTGGGTGTATCAAATCATTTTTTGATACACCCACTATAGGTTTGTTCAAAAGTCTGTTTAAAAGTCTGTGTGTTGAACAGACTTCTGTTCAGTTTTTATCCTATGAGACTGAAAGAAATGGTCAAGCCGGCCATAACAATGGCAACCATGCTCATGAGCTTGATGAGGATGTTGAGGCTTGGGCCTGATGTGTCCTTGCATGGGTCACCGACAGTGTCACCTACTACAGTTGCCTTGTGTGTGTCGCTGCCCTTGCCGCCGAAGTTACCCTCTTCGACATACTTCTTAGCGTTGTCCCATGCGCCTCCTGCATTGGCAAGGAATACCGCCAACAGGAATCCTGAAGACAGGCTACCGATAAGAAGACCAATGACACCCGGAACGCCAAGCACCACGCCTGTGAGGATTGGAGCTGCAATGGCGAGCAATGAAGGAAGTACCATCTCCTGCTGTGCACCGCGTGTAGAGATCTCTACGCAACGAGAGTAGTCGGGTTCGGTCTTTCCTTCAAGAATGCCTTTGATCTCGCTGAACTGACGGCGTACCTCGGCAACCATCTTCTGTGCAGCACGGCCCACTGCATTCATTGTGAGACCGCAGAACAGGAACGACATCATTGCACCTACAAAGATACCGCACAATACCATAGGATTCATCAATGTAACGTCATAATAGTGCATGAAGTCCACGATGTTTGCACTCATGAGAGGCTTGCCGTTGATGAGTATATTGGGGTCAGTGCGCTCAAGGGCTATTCTTATCTCCTCGATGTATGATGCAAGCAGGGCAAGCGCAGTGAGAGCGGCTGAACCGATTGCGAATCCCTTGCCTGTGGCAGCTGTGGTGTTACCGAGTGAGTCGAGAGCGTCGGTACGGCGTCGTACCTCGGGCTCAAGGCCGCTCATCTCGGCATTACCGCCCGCATTGTCGGCGATAGGGCCGTAAGCGTCTGTTGCCAATGTGATACCCAATGTAGAGAGCATACCTACCGATGCAATGGCAATACCGTACAGACCCAGAGATACATTCTCTGCACCAAGCTCAAAGCCTGTAGCAAGCAGGTAAGACAGGATTATTCCCACAACTACCGAAAGCACAGGGATAGCTGTTGACAACATACCCAATCCCATACCTGAGATGATTACTGTTGCAGGGCCGGTCTTTCCAGCCTCAGAAACCTTGCGTGTAGGAGCGTAAGACTGTGATGTGTAATACTCGGTAGAGCGGCCGATGACGATACCTACCAAGAGACCTACAACAACAGCCAATGACAAACCGACCCAGTTCTCGATACCAAGCATATACAATATTGCGAATGTAGCACCCACAATCAGCAGTGAAGAGAGGTTTGTTCCACGTGACAACGCACCGATAAGGCTCTTTATGTCGGCGTTCTCCTTTGTGCGGACCGAGAATATACCTATTATAGAAAGTACGATACCGATGGCTGCAATGAGCATAGGAGCAAAGACAGCCTTAGTCTGCATGGCAGAGCCTTGTGAGGCAAAGGCAGCGGCACCGAGTGCAGCCGATGAGAGGATAGAGCCACAGTAGCTCTCGTACAGGTCGGCACCCATGCCGGCCACGTCACCTACGTTGTCACCCACATTGTCGGCAATGGTGGCAGGGTTACGTGGGTCATCCTCGGGGATGTTGTATTCGGTCTTTCCGACAAGGTCAGCACCAACGTCGGCAGCCTTTGTGTAGATACCGCCACCCACGCGGGCGAAGAGAGCCTGTGTAGATGCACCCATTCCGAAGGTAAGCATTGTAGTTGTGATAATACACAGCTTCATGCCTGTATTGTTGAGGTCGGCAGGGATAAAGCTGTCAAGAATGAGATACCACACCGAGATATCGAGCAAGCCGAGGCCTACCACAACCAAGCCCATTACGGCACCGCTACGGAAAGCCATACGCAATCCGCTGTTCATTGAAGCGCGTGCAGCGTTGGCAGTACGTGCCGATGCGTATGTGGCAGTCTTCATTCCAAGGAAGCCCGACAAGCCGCTGAACAAACCACCGGTGAGGAATGCAAAAGGCACCCACTCGTTCTGAATCTTGAACACATAGGCCATGATGGCAAAGACAATAGCAAGAGAGACAAACACAATTGTCACAATCTTGTACTGCTGCTTCAGATAAGCCATTGCACCTTTACGTACCGCCTCGGCAATGTAGGCCATACGCTCGGTACCCTCACTCTCTTTTTTCATCTGCCTGTAGAAATACCAGGCAAAGGCAAGTGCCAGCACCGATGCCGCAGGCACAAACCAGAATAGAACACTGTAATCCATATTTAAAATTTTAATTAATTATTTAAATAAAATAAACTCCGTAAAATTAGATTAATTCATTCAAATAGAAATGGATTTTTGAGGAAAATTGTGGAAATAAGTGATGTTGGCTTGAATTGACATAATAAATATTGTGTATTGTTTAATGTGTAATGTGTACGGGCTGGAAATTGAAAATTTTGTACAATTGCCGTAAAAAGTTGTAAAACAACACTTCATATTGCTTGTTATTGAGTTATATTTGCCGACAACCGTAAAGAAAAAACACCTAAATAAAATTCTCATAGTTTCTTGCAATCTTAACCCCTATTAATTACTTTTGCAATGCTGGTGAGTGCATACTCACAGGCAGACATATTAATTTTAGGGCGTTTAGCAAAATTATCCTCAACTGAAATCTGGACAATTTCGACACTGGGGTAATGAGCAAGAAGCGCCCACGTCAATGTTATATATATACCCGTTCTGGGTGTACTATATGTCATTTGGCGTGGGCTTTGCTTATTATCAGTGTCAGGCAGTCCAGAGCCTCAGTTGAATAATAGCAAAGTTCCCACGCCTTCTTTTTTATACATTTATTACAATAGCATGGGGATAGCCCAGGTTCATCTGGTAATGTTGATAGGGAGGGATGGTACCTGAATTAGCCGATATTGTAGATAATAACTTATTAATCAATATATAAATCAGCATTATGAAACACTTAAAACACTTATTTACAACACTGTTGCTATTGTGTTCAACAATCGCTTACGCTCAAGATTTTGAGGTGGATGGAATTTACTACGACATTACATCTAAGGCAAACAAAACCGTTAAAGTAACTTCGGGAGCAAATAAATACACCGGCAATGTGACCATTCCTGCAACGGCTTCTTATAACGATGTAACCTACAATGTTACAAGTATTGGAAGCAAAGCGTTCTCTGATTGCCCGAGTCTTACAAGTGTAACAATTGGTAATAGCGTTACAAGCATTGGCGCTTGTGCGTTCGCCGGTTGCATTAAGCTTGCAAGCATTGAAATTCCTAACAGCGTTATAAGCATTGGAACATATGCGTTCGTTGATTGCTCCGGCCTCAATAAGATTTTAATAGAAGAGGGTAATCCCCTATATGATTCACGTAATAATTGTAATGCTATAATTGAATCAGCCACAAATACCTTGGTTTTAGGATGTAAAAACACAATAATCCCCAATAGCGTAACAAGCATTGGAAGTGCTGCGTTCAATGGCTGCGCTGGTCTTACAAGCATCGAAATCCCCAGCAGTGTTACAAGTATTGGAGATTATGCATTTTATGATTGTATAGGTCTTACAAATGTAACAATTCCCAACAGTGTAACAAGTGTTGGAAAATGGGCGTTCGAAAACTGTATTTAGAAGCCCAAAACAACCAAAAACAACCAGAAATAACCAAACATAAACCTTTAATTATCAATATATTCTAAAATTTAACACTTCCAGGCTGCTTTTTGATGGTTCCCAAATTTCCACATATTTTTGATACATATTTCTGACGTGGAGAATTTGCGGAGCTTATTTTTTGTTATTTCGTGTAGATAGTTGACAAGGGTTTACATCCGTTTACAACGAGCGACAAATTCCGCCCCGATATGTGAGAATTATCACATCGTGTAGAAAGGCGACAACGGTTTACAACTGTTTACCTCCGTTCACCACTTCAGATACATGAGAATGAAGAAGTGAAATTAGTAAACGATAAGCAGTATGAAAGTAACCAAGAAATGTGCTTTTTGCGGTCAGTCCTTTGAGACCCGAAGCGGAATGCAACGCTATTGTAGCGAGGCTTGTCAAGCCGAAGCCAAGCGAGCCAGAGCAATGCAGAAGAACAACCTCTTCAAACTGGCTCAGCCACTCATGGAGATACAGCATCAGGAGTATCTCACCTTTTCCAAAGCAGCCACTCTTATGGGCTGTTCCCGTCAATACATCTATAAGCTTGTAGCCATAGGCAAGCTGAACGCTTCCCGTATCAGCAACCGTATGGCATTCATCCGTAGAGCCGACATCGAGCAGATGCTGGCATCCAATCCCTATCATCGTATCTTGCCAGGCAGTACCTCTACACCGAGAAAGTCCGCTTCGTCTTCCACATCCCTCAAAAAGAAAATGAGGGAAGAGAAAAACGATGAAGTGCTGGACTTCTATTCGGGTGAAGAGGTTATGACCCTTTATAAGGTCAAGCAATCGTGGCTTTATACCTCTGCCAAACGCAACGGAATACCCATTTGCCGTATTGCTGGCAGGAACTACTACAGCAAGAAACACATTGATGAGTTCTTCGGTGTAGCCGTTGACATCAGCCAAATCACCCAATGGCTGACAGCCGAGCAGGTGGAAGAACTGTTCAACATGAAACCCACAGCCCTCCGTGCATACACCTATCGCCATAAGATACCTACCAAAAGAGAATATGGGCGTACCTACTACTCCCAATCTCATTTGGCGGAACTCCGCAGAACTGACCTAATGAGTGATGAAAACTACTATACCGTAGAACAGGTTCAGCAAATTTATGGACTTACCTCTGCCAATATTTGCCATATCGTCAAGGTTAAGCACATTGGAAAGGTCAAAGTCGGAAGAAAGAATCTGCTTTTGCGTACTGACGTAGAGCGTGTTATGGCTGAAAGAAACGAACAACCATAAGCAACCACCATTATTCAGCAATTATTTCAAAATGATTATCGTGATTGTTCTCACGGTTATTTCATTGTATTCCTTTGCACCGACAAAATCAGTATTAACAAATAAATTCGAAAAACATGAAGTGTAAGACTGTAACGCTACGAAAGCGTAAGATTAAGAACGGAACCCAGTATTCACTCTGCTTGGATTACTATCCCGGCTATCGTGACAATGCCACCATGAAGGTAATCACACGCGAGGCATTGGGCATCTACATCTTTGCCAAGCCAGCCAACCAGCAGGAGAAGGATTTCAACGCACGCATGATGAAAAAAGCAACCATCCTGCGTAACCAACGCTATGAAGCCATCTTCAATGAGAATCATGGATTCTTTGACAAGAACAGGATGAAAGGCGATTTCCTTGCCTACTTCAAAGAGCTGGCAAACAAGAAGAACATCAAGTGGCAACACGTTTACAAGCACTTTGAACGCTTTGTAGATGGTAAATGTACCTTTGATGAAGTGGATGTCGATTTGTGCCGTAAGTTCATGGAGTATCTGCTTGATGCCCCTCAGTCCATCCACACCAATCGGAAGTTGCATGTCAACTCCGCAGCTGGTTATTGGTCAACATTCCGTGCCGTTCTCCACACCGCCTATCGTGATAGGAAAATCAAGGAGAATCCCAACCCCTTTTTGGATCGTATCGAATGTATCCCTACCATCAAGGAGCATTTGAGTGAGGACGAACTGATACGACTTGCCGAGACACCATGTGAGGAGGATGTCCTAAGACGAGTCTTTCTTTTCGGATGCCTCACTGGAATAAGAAAGAGCGACATCACGCAGCTCACATGGCAACAAGTCCAGCCCTATACTAACGGCAGGATGTATGTTACTACCCGTATGCAGAAGACGCAGCAGATTATACACAACCCCATCAGCCAAGAAGCCCTTGAACTTCTTGGAGAACCTTGTGAAGGACTAATCTTCAAGGGTTTTAAGGAGAAAATGTTGCAAGGGCCACTGCAACGATGGCTGGCAGCAGCCGGAATCACCAAGAAAATAACCTTCCACTGCTCACGTCATACCATGGGCTCGCTCCATGTGGAAAAAGGAACTGATATGGCAGAGATTCAGGCTTTGATGGGACACAAGAACATTACCACCACGCAGATTTATTCCAAGTTGGCTTCCGACCAGCTTTGCAAGGTGGTGGATAAAATTACATTGAAGCGTAAGGCTGAACAGTAATACTGCATCAACGCAGAATCCATCAAGGGGTGTCATCAGTTGACATCCCTTTTTTGATGCAAAAACACGTTTCTATAGCATTTAGAGTATGATTTTAGAGTATGATATTGCGTCAATAGTTAACAAATGTAGACAAATGATGCAACAGCAGGCAATAATGAGTGATATTTGGAAGAACTCCATTACTTTTGCAGATGAAGTGAATAAAAAATTAAGTAATAACCGCAAAAAAATATGAATAATATGGACGCAACTATTAAGGAAAAGTATCTCATTTGGACGGCAGTCGGTCTGGCTATCTGTATCATCTCCCTCGGAGTAACCATAATTGTAGGAAGTGACTTCGGGCATGACAACTTTATCAGGTTGATTGTCTTTCTATGCAGCAATGTGTTCGGATGGTTGCTCTATCTTGTCTTCCAGTCATTCATCTTCGATGCCTATCATATCTACAAAATGAAGTTCGGCAAAAAGGATAAGCCACAGGAAATAGAGGCAGTTGCTCCACAAGAGGTTATTGCTCCGGTAGCTGAAGAAATCGTAATAACAGAAGAAACAGCCGTTAAAGAGCCAATCCAAGAATCCCAGCCTATTGAAATCCATATCACCTCTCAACATCATCAGGAGAGAAAGGCTTCTTATGAGGAGATGCTGAAATTGGAAATGGAACAGCGTGAACGCATGGTAATGGAGTACATTCATTACATAATGCCTCGTATAGCGGATGAAGAGACCATCAACCATATCTGCACCGAGGTTCATAATTGGATGTACAATCCTAACTATAAACCCAAAGCAATCAAGAGAAGACTTACCAAGCAGATTACGAGTGTACCACTCCGTCATTTTGTGTGGAATATCACGGCTCGTTTCATGAATCCTAAACTTTACGATGGTGAGAATAAGGCTGTATTCATAAAGACCTTGTTCCCGAAAGAGTTTGCCGACACCGAGATTGATACCATCAAGAACTTCAAAGTGGATCCCAGAAAGAGCGAAATTCCCATTGATGACCCCGAAGGAGATAATTTTTCTTTTCACTATCCCGAAGATTATACTCCAAAACAGCTTTCATAGTCCAATTTAATGGAATAACCATAAGCAGTCAGAATAGCATAACTGTCTGAATCACATCATTTCCCGAATAACTTTGTCCGTCATTTATGGTCGGTCATCGTTATTCGGGAATTATTTTGCAATTATCGTTCGTGGAGGTACTCACGGCTGTATCATTCAAGTCCTTTGCAGCAAGTCCCACTAAAGGGGCGAGTTGTAAAATGGAAAATAATATGATTACCTTCAACGACCTTCCTATGGTCGTGGCTCAGCTTCGGGATGAAGTGATGAGCCTGAAAAGCCTGCTCACCGAGCAGCACCGTGTGAACAATGCAAAGGCAGTGGACACCCATGTCCCCATGTCAGTGGATGAAGCAGCGGAATACTTGGGCATTCCCAAAGGAACGCTTTACATGAAGCTCTCCGATGGAACCATCCCTGCCACCAAGCCCGGCAAACGCTACTGTCTCTATCGTGATGAACTGGACAAGTGGCTGGAATCTTCCCGTAAGAATCCCGTTCCTCTATCCGATGAGGAACTTAGCGAGTCCATATCCTCTACCCATCGTCGCAAACCAAACAAACGTAACTGGTAATGACTATGGAAGCGGATAAGAATTACATCAACATGATACATGGCGACCTCGCACGAGCAAGCCAGGTACAGAGCGGTATGCCCGAGAATGTCGGTGTGATGAATATCAAGACTGCCAACCGTACCATACTCGAAGCGTCCCAAAAGCCAACGCCACGTTCGCTATGGGATTGCTTCTGGTATGAGGGGGAACTGTCCTGCCTCTTTGCCGACTCCAATGTAGGAAAGTCCATCCTTGCCGTACAGATAGCCGACCATATAGCACAAACCGACAATGTGCTGTACTTGGATTTCGAGTTGTCCGAGAAACAGTTTCAGCTCCGCTATACCAACGACCACGGCAATCTGTATTCGTTCCCCGAAAGGTTGTACCGTGTATCTCTTGATTGCGATTCTCTCCTTGATGCCAACTTTGAGGAAGCAATCATCGGGAGTATCGAGCAGATGGCACTGCAAACGGGATGCAGGATATTCATCGTTGACAACCTTACCTATCTGTGCTGTGCCATGGAAAAGGGGGATGCGGCAGGACGGCTGATGATCCAGCTCAACAATCTCAAGAAGAAGTATGAGCTATCAATCCTTGTCCTGGCCCATACTCCCAAACGCTCTTTGGACTATCCCATTACCTCCAACGACCTTGCCGGAAGCAAACGCTTGTACAACTTCTTTGATAGCGTGTTTGCCATCGGCAAGAGTGCTCAGGATGGAGGACTCCGCTATGTGAAACAGCTGAAGGTCCGCTATGGGACATACTCATACGATGCTGACAATGTTATCATCTATGAGATTGAGAAGGTCGATTGCTTCCTGCAATTTGTACATAGAGGGTACTCCACAGAAAAGGAACATCTGAAACAGTTGGGTGACGATGAATCCACCCGTAGAGACAGCCAGATACTGGAACTCTCCCGAATGGGCAAGTCGCTAAGGGAGATTGCCTCACAAGTGGGTTGCGGTAAATCAACGGTCGGACGAGTTATCCACCGCAGTAAGGAGAATGAAAGTGCCATCGTCCCAAGTGTCCCACCGTCCCAGCCCTTAGGGGAACGGGACATGGGACAGGACGGGACACCTTGTAACATCAACGGAAAGGAGGAGTGACTATGAAGAACTATTCATTACAAACCTACAAAGGTGTGGCTACCCGTCATACCTGCCCGAACTGTGGCGACAAGCGTTCCTTTGCCTATTATGTGGACGAAGAGAATATGCCTCTGCACCCATCAGTCGGAAGATGCAACCACGAAAGCAGCTGTGGGTATCATTACACTCCCAAGCAGTACTTTCAGGATCATCCCGAATGCCGTACTTCTGATGCCTTTTCTTTTGATGGGCAAAAGAGAGATGTGAAGAGCAAGAGCACTCCGACCGAGCCACCAAAGCCTACAGCCATCGGCTATATTCCTATTCACTATGTGGAGAAATCGAAAAGCAAGCAGAGTAGCTTCTTCCGCTTCCTCTCTACATTGCTGGGTAACTACTATGGCAGCAAGTCCCAGGAGGTATTGAATCGCTTGTTGGGCGAGTACCGTTTGGGAGCTACCCGTGACGGAGCCGTTATCTTTTGGCAGATAGACAAGAACGGCAAGGTACGTACTGGTAAGGTGATGCAGTACAATCCCGAAGACGGACACCGTATCAAAGAACAAGGTGCAGCCATCAACTGGATACATTACATATTGAAGAAGCAGAAGGCATTGCCGGAGGATTGGCAACTGTCCCAATGCCTTTTCGGTGAACACCTGCTGAGTCTCTATTCCGACAAGGTGGTGGTATTGGTCGAATCCGAGAAGAGTGCTATCATCGGCTCTGCCATCTTCCCCGACTATGTATGGTTGGCGACAGGTGGCAAGAGCCAGATGAAGGAGGACAAGCTTAGTGTATTGAGCGGAAGAACCGTACTTCTCTTTCCAGATGCAGACGGATATACCGAGTGGAAACAGCGTGCCGAGAGCATGACCTATTGCAAGGCCATCGTGTCCGACCTCATAGAAAAGCATGCCACTCCGAAGCAGAAAGCCGACCACATCGACATAGCCGACTGGATAATTTTTCAGATACAGGAAGGCAAACTCATGTGTACAGCAAACCACTTGGTAGAAGCTGAAAAAATCCTGCAACAGATGATAGCGAAGAACCCTTTACTGCAAAGGCTGATTGATGAGCTCGACCTTGTATTGGTCGATGCAAGTCACATCGCAAGCGATGATAAAAGCCCTCCTTGACAGCAGGAGAGCGGAAGCCGAAGGCTGTAGCGGACTGACAAGGGCTTGCCCTTGATATAGCCCACTATAACTACACGCTTCGCTTCCGTAGTTGTGGGCTCTCCCGAGGGGATTAAGGCTTTGCCCTAATAACCCACTCAGGGCGTTTCTCCCCTGAGCACCCAGAGCAAAGAGTGACCCTCTCTTTGCAATCTCCGCTTATGGGTTGCACCCCTAAGAACCCTTGTGCAAACGAGAGCAGAGTCAAGCTTGCTTGAACTATACCGAGTGCAGCCAAAGGTCGCAAGAGCAACCCCACAGAAAGAAGCTCGTTTGAATTGTGCAGCGTGTATCTGTTGGTCACGACAGACAGACCGATAACGGAAGCAAACGACACAATGAACAAGTGACCAAACAACCAAATAGTAACCAATAAACAGAATGATTATGGCAACTAAAAGTAGTATACATATCAAGCCTTGCAACATCACATCAAGCGAGGCTCATAACCGCAGGACTCCCGAATACATGCGTAATATCGGCGACTCCAAAATCTATATCGTTCCCGAACTCTCTGCCGATAACGAGCAGTGGATAAATCCGCACTTCGGCAATATCGGTTTGCAGACGCATTATGACAACATCAAACGCATGGTCAAGGAAAAGACCGGACGTGCCATGCAGGAAAAGGAACGTGAACGGAAAGGCAAGAACGGAAAGATTATCAAAGTGGCAGGTTGTTCTCCCATCCGTGAGGGTGTATTGCTTATCAAGGCTGACACCACTTTGGGTGATCTTCGCAGATTTGGTGATGAATGTCACCAGCGTTGGGGAATCACACCGATGCAGATTTTCATGCACAAGGATGAAGGGCATTGGCTCCCTGGCGAACCCGATGCAGGCGATAAGGAAAGTTTCAAAATCAGTGGCAGATGGTTCAAGCCGAACTATCATGCCCATATCGTTTTCGACTGGATGAACCACGATACGGGCAAGAGTTGCAAACTCAATGATGATGATATGATGGAAATGCAGACCTTGGCATCTGAGATTCTATCAATGGAGCGAGGGCAATCCAAAGCAGAAACAGGCAAGGAGCATTTAGAACGTAACGACTTCATCCTTGAAAAGCAGAAATCTGAACTCCGCAACTTGGATGCCGTAAGGCGATACAAGGAGTATCAGGTGAAATGTGCCGAACAGGAGGTTCAGGAAGCAGAGAGTATAACACAAGCCCTGCGTGATGAAGCCCTGCAAAAAGAGAAGCAGAATGAAATGCTTGACAAGGCTATCAGCGATAAACGCTCCAAACTGAACAAGGAGAAAGGAAGTCAATTGCTCGGAGCAGTTGCGGATTGGGCTACAGGCAAGTCTAAAGCATTGAAAGGTGACATTGAGGATTTGAAACTTGATTTGGCGGAAGCTCACGAAGCCATAGCAGAAGAACGCAAACGAACACAGGCTGAAACCGCCAAGCTTGAAGCCTACAAGAAAACTGTTGCACAACAGATGGAGAGTGCCGTTCGCAATGCCGTACTTAAAAAGGACGATGAGATTCGTAATTTGAAAGACCGTCTTTCGTGGAGAGACAAGATGCTGAGGATATTTACAAAAATCCTAATGCAAAGTAATGGCACCTTCAGAAAAGCTGTCGATTCAATCATCAGTTTTGCCAAGGACACATATCGCAGCATCTTCAGCAGAGAAGAGGCAAAGACCATCAAGAGCGTGATGGAAGCCTTTGGTAAAGACAGGGAGGACTACAAGGCTATCGGAACTTTCCTTGTGTTCACAGCAGACAGAAAAGAGGATTTATCCAATAGTGAGTACCGCAAGGCTACCCGTGAAGTGGATGATATTGCCATCGGCAGATATGAACAGGCTCAGAAGCGTGGAAACTCGATGAAGTTGTGATAAACAGTACCGAGTTTTTATGATTTCCAATCTGAGAGAGACAAAAACGAAGCCTATTTAGCTGAATTTGATGAATTATGTGTAATTTTGCACTGTGATATTGAATAGTGCGAGCAAATCATTTAGATAATGAATAAGGAATTGACCATAGAAGATATTCAGGAGATTGTGGCAAGAGACGAAAGCCGTTATCTGGAATTAAAGCAGACCACAGGGGAATTGTACAAGGCAATGACCTCTGCTTGTGCTTTCCTCAATACGGATGGCGGTTGGGTGATGTTTGGCGTTACACCTAAATTAAAGATCGTTGGCCAGAATGTCACTGACCCCACAAGACAGGAAATAGCAAATGCTTTGAGAAAGTTTGAACCGGCTATTGATATTCCAGTGCAATACATCGAAATCCCCGAAAAGGAAGAATTTTATGTCATTGCGATGTATTTCAATCCACCTGCACCTACGCAAGCTCCTTATACATTCGATGCACGCCCATATTACAAGGTGGAGAATACGACAGCCATTATGCCGAGAGAAATGTTCGAGGCAAGAATCCGTCGTAGCAACCCGGGTATGTTCAGTTGGGAGAAACTCAAATGCTCCATTCCTTTGGAAGAAATTGACAGAGATCGTCTATATACGGTAGTTCAGATGGGTGTCAATAAAGGACGTATTCCTGGTTCTGCTCTTGCACTTCAAGATACATCAGCGTTGCTTACCCATTTTAACCTAATGGATAGCGACAAGGATGTACTCAATGCGGCTTGTACTCTATTTGCAAAGACTCCGGATAAGTACCATAATCAATGTAAGGTGAGGTTGGGAAGATTCGAGGGCACAACGATGTCGGAATTTCGTGACCATACAGTTTGCTATGGCAATCTATTCGAGCAATATGATGCTATCATCAACTTCTGTCAGAAACACATGTTCCTTGCAGCAAGGATGGATGAGGTTGAAAGAGTCGAAACGCTGACCGTTCCTTTTAAGGTAGTCAGAGAGGCTACCCTAAATACCATTATCCACCGAGATTGGGATGCATATAACTTAACGCCAAGCATAGCAATCTTTGACGATAGAGTTGAGTTTCAGAATCCCGGTGATTTCCCCCTCGGAAGTACCTACAAGGACTTTATAGACAATCCTCATTCGTCACCAGTTAACCCGAAGATTGCGGATGTGTTCTTCAAAAGTGGTTTGATGGAGGCATGGGGACGAGGTATTGCCAATATTTTCGATGAGTGTAAAAAATATGGTTTGCCAACTCCGGAATTCAAGGTGGGACACAAAATTGTAACGCTTGTAATCCGATTCAAGAACTCGATTACTCCGCATAGGAAAAACGATGGTCCTGTAAATGGTCCTATAAATGGCCCTATAAATGGTCCTATAAATGACCTTCTTGAAATTATCAAGAATAATCCAGGAATACAAAAACCAGCCATAAAAGCCCACATAGGGAAAGGTGATACTACCATTAAAAGGTATCTCAAGCAACTGTTGGAACAAAATCTTATCGAGTATAAAGGCTCTAATAAAACAGGAGGCTATTATCCGAAAGAATAGAAGTTCGCACCAGACCCCAAATAACAGAACCCGTCAGCATCCCATAAGAACTGCTGGCGGGTAGCCTTTTTAGTGACATAAACTCTTGCTAACATACGATTTTAGCTTAAAATCAAGCATAATACACAAAAACACTTCCTAAATCGTAATAATTAGCTTGTAGAATGCCAGTTATTACGACTTTTTTGTAATTTTGCAAATGGATTGAGACGTCTCTATCCAAGACATATGAGAAAAAGAAGAAGCGTTATGCTCAATCTTGTGATTGTGAACGTAGGAAATTCATCAAGGACAGAGATTAGCATAGTGGTTCTCACGCATATAGCGTGGGTCACTATTGTTACATCCGTCCAAAAGGTTTCCTACGACCTACAATCAAGACGTGGCATAGTTGGCTCACGTTTTTCTTAACTATAATTCCCCATTGAGCCGACTGAGTATGAATGTATGAGGAGCTTTTGCCTAAGATACAGAGCCCTCGAAATAAAAAAGTTATGTTTGCGATGCAATGTTTTTGCATTTTTGGTGTTTATTATGTAGAGAACAATTAAAACTTAAAAAGAATGAAGAATAGAAACTTTCTCAGAATGCTGCTCATGGCATTCCTCGCCGTGGCAGGATTGACTGCCTGTAGCGATGATGATGAGCCAAAAGATTCAGTCAAAGAAATCAGGATGCTGGTGTCGGCAGAAACAGGCGTGACGTATGCGTGGGGCGATGACATGAAGGAGTACCCCATAGAGTGCATGCTCGTCAAGACGGAAGGTGATTCCGAAGAATGGCAAAACCTTGGATTTGAACAGATAAAAGGCTTTTCCTATGAACGCGGACACGAATATTATCTTTCGGTAAAGCGCACAATCCTCGCCAATCCACCTGCGGATGCTTCCGACCGCACATATGAACTTATCCGTATTCTTGAAGACAGACTTGTAGTAGACCCTGAAATCCCGATTGACAAAGAGATAAAAACGGAAGCAGACATAGAATACTATGACTTATGTCCTTTTGAGAAGTATGCTATCAGCAAAGAGTTTATTGTCGATAAGGATAGGAAAATACTCTATGGCGATGGTTCCCCACTGCCTTCATACGAGTATGCCCGTATTTGGCTGGAAAATGTTCTCGATATGGAAGACCCTAATTGGGTGAAATTTCAGACTGTGCCTTATCAGGCGACTTATTCGTATGCCTTTTCACCGTTTTCTGATGAAATTCGTTTGGTGCACAACGAGTCTTCCGGTCCGATGTTCAAGAATGTTGTTCCTGAAGATGACTTTACACGCATTACTCAATCCATGAACTCCGGCGAGGAAGTCTACTATACGCTTATCCTTGCAAATGTCTATAAAAAAGGTCTTCAAAAGGTGAAATTTACTATAAAGAAACAATAAAATGAAACAAAATTATTTCACAATACTATTGGTAGCTATTCTTACTATGGCAGGGCTGACAGCGTGTGGTGACGATAAAGAGCCTGAAATACCTGCATTTGTTGAGAATGCAAGGATATTGGAAAATGGGGAAACCCTTTCTCCCGGAACAATCGTTCATCTGGAAGGTCAAGGTTTCCTTGAAACCGATGATGTAACTTTGAATTTCTTTTGGGAAACTGGCGACAAACTCATTCCGGAAGGGTATATCAAAGGGTATTATGCAAAAGTCATATCTAAATCATCCAATGGAATAACAATCCAAATGCCGTATAGGAAACCAGCTTCTCGCGTTGAGGTAAATCTCATACGTGGTGGCAAAATTATGAATGTCGGCAATGTAAATCTTACCGATGGTCTTACTCCAACAGAACTTAATTTGTATGGCGTGTATAACGCTACTAAAATCGAAACCTCCCTCGAAAAACAAATAACGAGGTTGGTTGCCGAAGGCAACGACATCAGCGATTTGGAATCATGGACTTTGGATATACACCCCGATTTTCATTCAGCCGTAGGTGTATATCGAGCATACGGTATTTGTGGATTGTCAAAAGAAAATAATAATCAGTACCCGTTTTTCTTTGATTTATGTACACAAGAATGGAGCAAACTTAGTGATATGAATACGATTGCATTGTTCAGCAATGGCAATGTAATTGGAGCGATACAGAGCGGTGATGGTAAATTGTATGGGGCTAACGCTATTTCGAATAATTTGGAGCGTTCGGAAAATTATGCAATTTCAAGGGAATCGTCACCACAACCTACTTCGAGATTCACATTGCCTGATGGAATAAATGCCGAACAATTCGGCGAGTATCCCGGTGCATTCACATCACAGTATGTACTACTGTCAGCGAATAAAGGAAATGGAAAATGGATTCCTGTATTATTCCATTCTAATTATGGTTTTGCCACATTAGATGAAATTGATGCTGACAGACTTATACCATTTTCTGTGCATACTACTACAAAAGATGAAAAAGAGAATTCCCAATGGATATCCGGTTTCATCGTTGTACGAGGGGAAGGTGAAAATGGCTGTATGAGTTTATTCTATGCGATAGATGGTAACCTTGCTCTTACGAAAGAGCCTGTTGCTTCATATCCTAATATGGCTTTATCTGCTACTGCAAATTATGACAGACCCGGAACACTAACTGTTCATTTTAAAGCAAACCGAAGTGGTAATATCACCTCTGAATACTCATTTGAAAAGGAAGAATGGACTCCAATCAATGTATTTGGATCGTTTGATGAAATTATATGGATTAATTGATATGGAATTATCATAATGAGCGACCTTGTTCTCTCAGAATTTTCCAATCATATTTACCTTCTGCAACATCGCCAACCTCATTGAGTGTGTGGCGATGTTTTATTTCATCAAAGGGCTGTCGGTGTTCCGCATAGTCACAGAGCCAATACTCGACAAATCCTCCCATTTTCAGCAAAGTTTATTGAGTCGGTCGTTTATTTCCGTTATCGGATGCAAAGGTAGCCAAACATCATATGAATAAGAAAAGCTCAAGCGGTGAACCGTTTGGAGCAGTTTCTTCCTCCGTTGGAGAGTAAACAGCTCCAAAACCTTTTCCTATTCATCGGCTTGGCTTGAAACAGCATCCGGCAACGGAGATAAACGACTGACGAAATCGTAGAAATAAAGAACTGCATAATAATAGGTCTTTACTTGGTAATCTATCATTCAAGATGTCCTCAAATCTTTTAGTGGCTTATTATTTTAGACAGAGAGAAATTTGGCAAGCGGCAGATTTCACTCCCTCCAAAATAATAGATTGATAAGAGTGTGCTTTTGCTGTTCTTGGAAATTGTCGTACCTTTGTGCCGAAATCGTGGAATGATGGAAACATCAAACTGCAAATAGCACTGAAAAGAGAAGAAACATCCTTTATTGATACGCTTTGAGCGTTAAGAAACAATAAAAACGTTAAATCTTCACCTTTTAGAATGCGCCCTTAAAGGTTATGACCATATTTCTGACTTATTACTCGCAAAATATTGAGTAATAACTGGTTGTAAATACTGTGGTTGTACGGGTCTTACAAGTATTATAATTCCCAACAGCGTAACAAGTATTGAAGAATGGGTGTTCTGCGGTTGTGCAGGTCTTACAAGTATTGTAATCCCCAACAGCGTAAAAACGATTTGGCCACATGCATTCATTCATTGCATAAGTCTTGCAAACATTGAAATTCCTAATGGAATTATTTACAGCAATGCGTTTGAAAATTGCACAGGTCTTACAAGTGTAACTATTGGTAGTGATGTTTCAAGTATTAAAGTGGGAGCTTTTACCAGGTGTACAGGACTTGCAAACATTGTAGTGGAAGAAGGTAATATTGTATATGACAGCCGGAATAATTGCAATGCCATAATAGAAACAGAAACAAACACTTTGTTTTTAGGATGTAAAAACACAACAATTCCTAATAGCGTAACAAGTATTGGAGAAAGTGCGTTCTCTGATTGCTCCGGCCTTGCAAGTATTACAATCCCCAGCAGTGTTACAAGCATTGGAAGTGAAGCGTTCGAGGGTTGCTCAGGCCTTACAAGCATTACAATACCAAACAGCGTAACAAGTATTGGAGACGATGCATTCTCTGATTGCTCCGGTCTTACAAGTATTGAAATCCCTAATAATGTTACAAGTATTGGAGATTATGCATTTTATTATTGTATAGGTCTTACAAATGTAACAATTCCCAACAGCGTAACAAGTATTGGAAATGGTGTGTTCGCTGTCTGCACAAGTCTTACAAGCGTTACAATACCAAACAGTGTAACAAGTATTGGAGAGGCAGCGTTTATGGAGTGCATAAGTCTTTCTACAATTGAAATTCCCAACAGCGTAACAGCTATTGGAAACGAAGCATTTTATTATTGTGAAAATTTGCATAATGTTACAATTGGTAGCGGCGTAAAAAATATTGGCGATGGTGCCTTCTATGACTGCTGTTGTATTTCTAAGATTGTCAGCCGTGCAAAGATGCCGCCTTTATGTGGCTTGGGTGTTTTTGATGGTATAGATAATTTGGAATGTGTCTTGTGGGTACCTGAGGGTAGTAAACAAAAGTATCAGGTTGCTGAGCAATGGAAAGATTTTGTTAATATTGAAGAGTTCAATATTGAGATTTACAAGGTCACTTTCATTGTTGATGGCGAGGTTTACGATACACTTTCTGTAGAGTGTGGTGAAAAGATAACACTGCCCGAGACACCAGTCAAAGAGGGCCACACCTTCAGCGGTTGGAGCGAAGTTCCTGAGACTATGCCGGCAGAGGATATCACAATAACAGGTTCATTTGAGGTGAACACATACGCTGTGACATATATTGTAGACGGTGAAGTATATGCAACCGACAGCGTTGCCTATGGCAGTGAAATCGTTCTGCGTGATGAGCCGGCCAAGGAGGGCCACACTTTCAGTGGCTGGAGCGAAGCACCTGCGACTATGCCGGCAGAGGATATTGTTATTGAGGGTAGTTTCTCTGTAAACAGCTACACCATCACTTATATGGTAGATGGCGAGGTATATGATACTATAACCGTTGAGTATGGTACTGCAATAGAACCCATTGAAGAGCCGACTAAGGAGGGTCACACCTTCAGTGGCTGGAGTGATATGCCTGAAACTATGCCTGCAGAGGACATTACTGTCGAGGGCACATTCTCAATCAATAGCTACACCGTAACATTCATGATTGACGGCGAGGTATATGAGACCGCAACAGTTGAGTTCGGTGCAGAGATTGAGCTCCCCACACCTCCCGAGAGAGAGGGTTACATATTCAGCGGTTGGATTGGAGTTCCCGACACTATGCCTGCCGAGGATATTGTGATTGAAGGTGAATACATTGTTGACACCACCGGAATTAATGATGTGAAAGCTGAAAACGGAAAGGTGAAAGGTGTTTACGACCTACAGGGTAGAAAGGTTGATAATCCTACAAATGGTATATATATCGTAAATGGTAAGAAGGTATTTATAAAATAATAACCTCGTAACCGTTATGTAAATCAATGGGCTGCTAATATTTTAGACAGCCCATTGATTTTATATGCAAGGCAAACACTGAAATCTGCTAAAATAACAAGTTAAGCGAATTAAGAGATCTTTGACTTTAGCCCCTTTGGGCATCGAACTTCGTTTCTGAGCAAAGCGAAGAATCTCTATCACTTGTGTCTTTGAGATGCTTCACTTCGTTCCAGCATGACAGGTGCGCTGTTTTTGAGATCCCTCGTTGCTGCGCTCTGTCGGGATGACAGTGCCGGTGTTTTCACGTACTTGTCATTCCGATACGTAGTGAGACGTGTTGTTGAGGGCTTTGCCCGAAAAAATCTCTTATTATGCGGTTGTTGTAGATGCTTGACTTCGTTCCAGCATGACAGGTGCGCGATTCTGTTGAACTTATATTGAACTCAGGTTAAATTCAGGTCATTTCTTGCCGATATCGGCAAGAAATGATACATTTGCAAAGGAAATTGCAAGAAAACTTGCCGATAGATATAAGGAGTTATGGAGTACATATCAGTTGCAGAGTTTGCCGGAAAGCATGGGATATCGGAACGTACCGCACGTAATTATTGTGCTGTGGGAAAGATTGAAGGTGCGGTTCTTGTCGGAAAGACATGGAGCGTGCCTGCCGATGCGGAGCTTCCGCTCCGTAGGAACCGTAAGCAGAAGATATCGCCTCTTCTGGAGGTCTTACGCCGCGATAAGGAGTCGAGGCTGAAGGGCGGAATATATCACCGCACACAGGTTGACCTTACATATAACTCGAACCACATCGAGGGTAGCCGTCTTACACATGAGCAGACGCGTTTCATCTTTGAGACAAACACCATTGGTGTGGAGGGTGAGACTCTTCGTGTTGACGACATAATAGAGACCATAAATCATTTCCGTTGCATTGACTTCATTATTGATAAGGCGGGGGAGAAGCTGACGGAATCTCTTGTAAAGGAGTTGCACTTGTTGTTGAAGCAGGGTACATCGGACAGCCGTAAGGAGTGGTTTGCTGTGGGAGATTATAAACTTCTGCCCAATGAGGTGGGCGGTAACAGCACTACAGCGCCGGCAGATGTCCACAGCGAGATGAAGGCGTTGCTCAAGGAATATAACGGTAAAAAGAGGAAAAATATTGAGGATATAATTGACCTGCATCAGCGCTTTGAGGTAATCCATCCGTTCCAGGATGGCAACGGACGAGTAGGGCGTCTTGTGATGTTCAAGGAGTGTCTTGCCAACGGTATTGTGCCTTTTATTGTTACCGATGAACTGAAGATGTTCTATTACCGCGGATTGCAGGAGTGGAGCAGGGTGCGTGGTTATCTGCTTGACACTTGCCTGACTGCGCAGGACAATTACAAGGCGTTGCTTGATTATTTCGGGGTGAAGTATCGGTAATGTTTTATGTCTTAAATGGAAACATTGATATAATTGGTTTTTCTTAGAGGCTAAAGTCAATAACCTTGTGTGAGACGTGTTGTTGAGGGCTTTGCCCGAAAAATCTCGTATCTTACGTTGTTTCTTGGGATGCTTGACTTCGTTCCAGCATGACAGGTACGCTGTTTATTGGGCGGAAACACCGGTCCGCCCAATAAACAGCAGGGTTACATCCTCTCTGTCATTCTGAACGTATGTGAAGAATCTCTGTCAATGCTGCTCTTGAGATCCCTCGTCGCTTTGCTCGCTCGGGATGACAAAAACGTTTATTGTTTAATGTGTAGGGGCTGGAATAAAGAATTTTGTACTTTACCGTAAAAAGTCGTAAAATACACTTCATATTGCTTGCCATTGAGTTATATTGCCTACAACAATTAAAGGAAAAGCACCTGAATATACACAAATTACCTTTAGGCATAATTTGAATATGTTGCGGCAAAAAGGTATTTTTGCACACTCAAATGAAAGTTCTATGAATACTGTATGGATAGTTATGCCTATTCTCATTGTTCTGATGTTCCTGTTGGGTATCAGTCTGAATAAGAAGGCATTCACTGATGTTGCGCGAAACCCGAGAGCGGTGCTGTTAGGTATGATCGGGCAAATAATCATATTGCCTTTATTGGCCTTTATAGTAGCTTGGGTACTGGAGCTGCCACCTGTATATTTTATGGGTCTTGTGCTTGTTGCCTGTTGTCCGGGTGGAAGTTCCTCCAATGTCTTTTCGATGTTGGCAAAGGGTGATGTGGCATTGTCTGTTACGCTTACTGCATTAAGCAGTGTCATAACATTATTTACTTTGCCTTTTATCATGGAATTTGTATCCAATGCTGTTTCCGGCATATCGGGGGTTGAAATAGAACTGCCGGTCGGAAAACTGTTGATTCAGAACCTTGTGCTTATTTTCGTTCCAATGTTTATAGGAACTCTATTCCGGCATTATTTCCCTTCAGGAGCAGTGAAAGTAAGTATGGTGCTTGGCAAGATTGCCTTTCCTGCATTAATAGTGTTGGCGTTGATATTTTTCCTACAATACAAAGCGGAAATCGCAGAACATTTTACTGTTCTCGGTCTCTCGGCGGCATTGCTCATATCGGCTGCTATGCTGTGCAGTTCATGGCTGTCGCGCTTTGGGAACCTCAGCAGTTCCTCCAGGCGGACAATAGTGATAGAGGTGGGTATGCAGAATGCGGCTCAGGCAATAGCCATCGCATCGTCTCCATTTGTTTTCAATAGCGGAGAAATGGCTCTGCCGGCTATCATGTATGCATTGTTGATGAATGTGATACTGCTTATATATGTATATTGTTGTATCATAAGAAAATAGAAATAATTATGGCAAAGAAAGAGGGTGTCAGGAAGCTTTTTGACAACATTGCTCCCGACTATGACAGACTGAATCATATTCTCTCACTCAACATAGACAAAGGTTGGAGAAAAAAAGCTGTGCGTGAAATTATAGACGAGGCTAAACCGCTTAAGGTTCTTGATGTGGCTTGCGGTACTGGAGATTTCACCATTGAGATTGCCAGGAAAGCGTCTGACGGCAGTGAAGTAATAGGAGTGGATATTTCGGAAGGAATGATGACGGTAGGCAGGGAGAAGATACGCAAAGCCGGTGTATCGGCTGAGTTGTTTGTTGCCGACTGTGAGGCTCTTCCATACGCGGACAATACCTTTGATCGTATATCGGTGGGATTTGGAGTGCGTAATTTCGAACACTTGGAACTTGGACTTGAGGAGATGTACAGGGTGCTGCTCCCCGGAGGAAAACTCGTTATACTTGAACTTTCGGTTCCTACAAATGCATTTGTCCGTTGGTGTTACAAACTATACTTCCTGAAAATATTGCCGGCGATAGGTGGTCTTGTCTCGGGAAATCGCGGAGCATACGAATACCTTCCGGCTTCTGTACTTCGTTTTCCGGCACCGGACAGATTCATCTCTATAATGAAATCGGCCGGATTTGATGCGGTAGAGCATACTCCGTTGACATTGGGTGTGTGTAGGATGTATGTAGGTAAAAAGGAAAAACGATGATTAAAAGTTGGATTGAGGCAATGAGGCTCAGGACTCTACCCGTGAGTGTGGCTGGAGTAATTGCCGGAACCGGATGTGCTATTATGCTTGGTTCGTTCAAGACGGTCCCGGCTTTTCTGTGTCTTCTGTTTGCTATGCTTGCGCAGATAGCGTCCAACTTCGGTAATGAGTACTACGATTACAAAAATGGAATTGACCGGAAGGGACGTGCCGGATTCAGGCGTGGAGTAACCGAGGGTACAATATCGCCTGAAGCGATGAAGAGGGCTACCTTTGCCACTTTGACATTGGCGGCCATTGCGGGCTGTGTGATGCTTATATACGGTTCTTGGTGGCTTGTTGTTTTGGGTGCTCTGATTATGTTGTTTGCTTTGGCTTACAGTGCAGGACCATATCCATTGTCGCACCACGGATTGGGCGATCTGGCTGTTATAGTCTTCTTCGGATTAATTCCCGTAACATTCACCTGTTACCTTCAAACCGGCACTTGGGAGTGTACGGATATGGCATTGCCTACATCTGTTGCTGTAGGTTTGCTTGCTGCGAATGTGCTTATAGTGAACAATTACAGGGATATGGAAGATGATGCGTCTGTAGGCAAACGCACTACGGTTGTCATTTTCGGCCGCAGATTCATGAGCATAGCCTACCTGCTGTCTGGCATATCAGGCATGGCAGTCATGATTCCAGTGTGGTTGATGCTTCCTTTATGGTCATTGCTTGTTCCTGCTGTTTATCTTTTACTGCATTACAGAACCTGGATGGTGTTATGTCAAGTGCAAGGTGCAGGACTTAATCCGCTTTTAGGAAGAACGGCCGTTAATCTTCTATTATTCGCTTTGATGTTTCTGGTTGCGTGTACATGTGCTCCTTTGCCGGCAAGAATGTAGTTGGAATTGTTCCGATAATCTGTCAATTGGGCTTGATGATTTGGATTTTAATATTGTCCGAAGCCCTATTGGCGTCTTTGTCTTTTTGCTTTTGGCCTTGCTCGGCAATCTTTTACTTGACAGCTTCTTAGAAAAGTAGTATTTGCATAGGATTTACTCGATACAAGCAATTTAAAGGCCCCATTTATATGGGCATTTGCTTAATAATTCGTATATTTGCAGTAAACCGCGAATATAGACTGCACTCGCAGTAAAAAACATTCAAGCAAGCTTGATGTTTCTCGCTAGTTTGTTCGTATATTTGCAAGCCAATAAATCTATACTCATGAGTAACCAAAGATATATGCAACGTGGCGTTTCTGCATCCAAAGAAGATGTACACAATGCCATAAAGAATATTGACAAAGGGATTTTTCCAAAGGCATTTTGCAAAATTATCCCTGACATATTGGGAGGGGACTCTGAGTATTGCAATATAATGCATGCTGATGGGGCAGGAACAAAATCATCTCTCGCTTATCTCTATTGGAAAGAAACAGGTGACTTGAGCGTATGGAAAGGTATAGCCCAGGATGCGCTAATTATGAATATCGACGATCTGCTTTGTGTGGGTGCGGTAGATAACATTCTTGTTTCATCAACTATTGGACGCAACAAGCTTCTTGTACCCGGTGAGGTGATCTCTGCTATCATCAACGGTACAGATGAACTCCTTGCCGAGCTTCGCGAAATGGGCATTGGCGTATATGCAACAGGCGGAGAGACAGCCGATGTGGGCGATTTGGTACGTACCATCATCGTTGACTCCACTGTTACATGCCGCATGAAGCGCAGTGATGTGATTGACAATGCCAATATCCGCCCGGGTGACGTTATCGTCGGATTGGCTTCTTACGGTCAGGCCACATACGAAAAGGAGTACAATGGCGGCATGGGAAGCAATGGCTTGACTAGTGCCCGCCACGATGTGTTTTCAAGATATCTCGCCGAGAAATACCCTGAGAGTTATGATAAAGGTGTACCCGAGGATCTCGTATATAGCGGAACATTGGCATTGACAGACGAAGTGGAAGGCTCTCCTGTAGATGCAGGTAAGTTGGTGCTTTCTCCGACCCGTACTTATGCACCGTTAGTAAAAAGGTTGCTCGACAAGCTACGTCCGGAAATCCACGGTATGGTACATTGTTCCGGTGGCGCACAAACTAAAGTACTTCATTTTGTGGGTGATAATTGCCGTGTAATCAAGGATAACATGTTCCCGGTTCCTCCATTGTTCAAGACCATTCATGAACAAAGTCAGACGGACTGGTATGAGATGTACAAGGTTTTCAACATGGGACATCGTATGGAAGTGTATATTTCTCCCGAATATGCAGAAGAAGTCATTGCAATTTCGAAAAGTTTCGGTATAGATGCCCAGATTGTAGGGCATATAGAAGAGAGCGGTGGAAATAAGGAGTTGATTATACGCTCAGATTATGGTGTATTTACCTACAGGTAAAGGAGATAGTGCGCTACATGCAAATGTAGTGCACTATTTTTACATAACTGTTTTTTAGGATTTAACATATAAATAAAAGTATAACAAATTATTAATTAAGCTATGTCTGGTTTTTTTGGATGTGTATCACGTCAGGAATGTGTAAGTGATGTTTTTTATGGTACAGACTACCATTCGCATTTAGGCACCAAGCGTGCAGGTATGGCATTCTATAATGGTTCGAAGTTCATCCGTTCTATCCATTCATTGGAAAATGGATACTTTAGAAACAAATTCGAAGATGAACTTCCTCGATTCGGTGACTCACACATGGGTATAGGTGTCATTTCTGACAGTGAATCACAACCTATCACTATCACTTCACATTTGGGAAGATATGCTGTCGTTACTGTAGCCCGCATTGAAAATATTGAAGAACTCACAGAAAAGATGTTGAGTCAGCGCATGCATTTTGCTGAACTGTCAAGCTCGGAGATTAATGCTACAGAACTGGTAGCCATGCTTATAGGTATGGGTAATTCCATTAAAGAAGGAATTGAATATGTACAGAACAATGTCAAAGGTTCATGCTCTATGCTTGTCCTTACTGACCATGCCATTTATGCAGCCCGCGACAAATTCGGAAGGACACCGATATCAATAGGTAAGAATGACAAGGGCTATGTTTGTGCCAGTGAGAGCTCCAGCTATGCGAACTTGGGTTATAGCTTTGTAAGAGACCTTGGCCCCGGTGAAATAGTACAGATGAGCGCAGACGGTGTCCGTGAAGTTACTCCTCCGGGATGCCGTAAGCAGGTATGCTCCTTCCTTTGGGTTTATTACGGCTATCCATCGGCATGGTATGAAGGTATCAATGTAGAGGATGCACGATACGAAAGCGGTGCTGCAATGGCACGACACGATGCTGACCTTGAAATTGACTATGCGGCAGGTATTCCTGATTCAGGTGTCGGACATGCCATAGGCTATGCCAACCAGAAAGTTGTACCCTACAAGAGACCGTTTGTGAAATATACTCCGACCTGGCCACGAAGTTTCATGCCTCAGAACCAGAAGATGAGGGATTTGGTTGCCAAAATGAAGCTTCTTCCGAATGAAAAACTGACTTATGGCAAGCGAGTGGTATTCATGGACGACTCCATTGTAAGAGGTACACAATTGAAAGACAATATAGTGAAACTTCACGATACAGGTATCAAGGAAATACACATGCGTATCGCATGCCCGCCTTTGATTTTCCCTTGTCGATTCTTGAACTTCTCTACATCCCGTAGCACTTACGACCTCTATGCCCGCAGAATTATCAGAGATATGGAGGGTACCGATAATCTTACGGATGAAACATGTATGAAATATGTCAATCCGGATGGTGAGAAACATAAGGAAATGGTAGAAATCATGCGCAAGCATCTACAACTCACATCACTCAAGTTCCAACGTCTTGATGACCTTGTAAATGCAATCGGACTACCGAAATGCGAGTTGTGTACCCATTGTTGGGACAATAGCAGTTACACTGAATAAATATAAGAATCCATTTAAATTTTAAATATATGAGAGCACTTATCAGCGTCAGCGACAAGACCGGTGTCGTGGAATTTGCACAGCAACTCCGTTCTTTGGGCTGGGAGATTATTGCCACAGGTGGTACTATGAAACTTTTGCGTGACAGCAATGTGGAGGTTATCAACATCAGTGATGTAACAGGATTTCCTGAAATCTGTGACGGACGTGTAAAGACACTGCATCCGAAGGTGCATGGCGGATTGCTTGCACGCAGGGATGATGAAAGCCATCTTCAGGCACTGAAAGACAACGGCATTGAATTTATAGATATGGTGTGTGTAAACCTCTATCCGTTCCGTCAGACTATTGCCAAACCGGATGTTACCATGGAAGATGCCATAGAAAACATCGACATCGGCGGTCCTTCTATGCTCCGCTCGGCTGCCAAGAACTATAAGGATGTGACTGTAGTTTGCGATCCGGCGGATTATGCGACCATTATCGAAGAAATAAAAGAGGGTGGGAATACAACTGTCGGAACCCGTTTGCAACTTTCGGCAAAGGCATATACACATACTGCCGAATATGATTCAATGATCGCTACTTATATGCGTAAGGCTGCAGGATTGAATGAAAAGCTTTTCCTGGAGTTCGATCTGGTACAAGGTTTGCGTTATGGCGAGAATCCTCATCAGCAAGCCAAATTCTACGGTTCTGCCGACTCCGGCTCTTACTCATTGGTCAATGCCAGGCAGTTGAACGGCAAGGAACTCTCATACAATAATATTCAGGATGCCAATGCGGCCCTTTGTATCGTGAGAGAGTTTGACGAGCCGTTCTGTGTGGGCTTGAAGCACATGAATCCTTGCGGTGCGGCCATAGGTACGGATGTGGTAGATGCATGGACCAAGGCATACGAAGCCGACAAGGTAAGTATCTTTGGAGGTATTGTTGCTGTAAATCGTGAGGTTACTCGTGAGGCTGCTGAATTGATGAAGCCTGTTTTCTTGGAAATCATTATGGCTCCTTCCTTCTCCGAAGGTGCGTTGGAAGTACTTTGCACCAAGAAGAACCTCCGTCTCTTGCAGGTGGACATGACAAAGGATGAACGTGTCGTGAACCAGTATGTAAGTGTGAACGGTGGTCTGCTCGTTCAGGATTTGGATAAGTCTACTGCTGAAGTGACTGCTGAAATGTGTGTCACCGAAACAAAACCGACTGCCGGGCAGGTGATAGACCTTAACTTTGGCTGGAGAATTGTTAAGCATGTTAAATCCAATGCTATCGTGGTGGTGAAAGAGGGCAAGACTGTAGGTGTGGGTGCAGGTCAGATGAATCGTGTGGGTTCTGCTGAAATCGCCCTGAAGCAGGCTGCGGCTGCAGGATACACGGAAGGATTGGTGTTGGCTTCGGACGGTTTCTTCCCGTTTGACGATACAGTTACTTTGGCTTCTCAATATGGTGTTACGGCTATTGTCCAACCGGGTGGTAGTGTACGTGACGAGGATTCAGTCAAGAAAGCCAATGAATACGGAATAACCATGTTGTGTACCGGCATGCGTCACTTTAAACATTGAGAAACTGTTTCCCATATACCCGATCAAAATATCATAGCTGCAGCAGCTGATAAGGAATTGGGTACTGAGGAATTCATGGACATTATATAACAGAATTGAGGCGCACCGCGGTGCGCCTCAATTCTGTTATATACATGTTATTACTCTCTTATCTCTTTCAGCTTATCGCCTATCTCCCTCATACGCTTTGTGGTAAGCGGATAGATGAAGATGAAGAATGCCGATATGCCGGCTACGGCAGCAGGAATCCAGCTCATGAGCAGTCTTATTCCCTCTATTGCATCTGCTGTCTGCACGGCACCCTCATCGGTGTTGAAGCCGAAGGCTGCAAGAATCCACATAACTGCCGATGCACCGAAGGCTCCGCCGAACTTCTGGGCCATTGATGATGATGAGAAGATGAGGCCTGTAGATGCGGTCTTGAACTTGAGCTCGGCATAGTCAGAGATATCGGCATACATGCTCCAAACGAGCGGTGAGACGATACCTGTGAGAATACATACGAGAATCTGCAATACAAGGAGTGTCCAGTATGCTCCGTTGCCGCTTGTAGGTACATAGTAGAATGCTATGCAGAGTGCAATTAGTGCAAAGAGCGACCACAGGAATGTGCCTTTCTTGCCAAGCTTGAATGTGATTGGTGTTGCAACGGCTACTCCAATCATGTTTGCCACCTCGCCCACGGCAAGGAATATGCCGGCGTAGAACATGAAGTCGATAGAGAATATCGACAGGCTAGCGTCCTTTGCAATGAGTGTTGCAAAGTAGAACGGTATTACTGAGTAACGTATGGCGTTGAAGAAGTTGAAGAAGAGTACGCCGCCGAGGAGTATCCACCATGGACCGTTGTGCAGCAGTGAACCGAGGTCGTCGCCTATGCTTGTTGTCTTTGGCGATGTCTTCACTCTCTCCTTTGTCATGGCGAATGTGAGCACGAAGAATATTACGCACACCACACCCACTACAATCATTCCGTACTGCCATGCATCGGGGTCGAGTGTCATCTCACCGCTTGTGCCTGCGAAGAAGTTGCAAAGAGGTTCCCATAATGCGAGCACGATGAATGAACCGCCGTAAGCAAAGAACATGCGGAATGATGAGAACACGGTCTTTTCGTCGCTGTCCTCTGTTATAACACCCAGCATTGAGCCGTAAGGCACGTTGATGGCTGTGTACACGGTCATCATAAGAATGTATGTCACGAATGCCCACACGGTATTGCCTGTTTCACCGAGGTTTGGCTTGGTGAACAGCAGCACGCCGGCTACCGCAAACGGAACGGCTATCCACAGGAGGTATGGTCTGTATTTACCCCATTTTGTGTTTGTGCGGTCGGCAATTATACCCATCATAGGGTCGGAAACGGCGTCCCAGATACGGGTAACCAGCATGAGGATTGCAGTCGTTCCCAGGTCGAGTTTGAATACCATTGCATAGAACACCGGAAGATAAGCACTGAAAATCTTCCAGAACATTGAAGAGGCCATGTCACCGAATCCATAGCCGATTTTTTCTTTTAAAGTTGCCATGTTTTTTATTGTTTTAGTTTGTCATTTGCACTGTCATTGACTCGTTTTGCTTTTCGCAACCCAAACGGCATAACCTAA
>CALCEC010000074.1 GCA_937900095.1 uncultured Bacteroidales bacterium
ATCCGGTAACAAAGATACGTTTGACACCTAATGGCAAGATTCTCTATTATCAGAGAAATCTTGACTATAATATAAGTGCGTTGGAATTATAGATACACACATCAGTAGTTCAAGAACAGCAGATACTCTCCTTCGGCGTTTATGGTAAAGCTCTCTTCTGTGCTCTCGTTGAGGGTGCCTTGCCACCAGTTGGTGAAGTCGTAGATGGGGTAGAGCAGGCCTTCGGAACTGAGCTCCTTGGCGGTGAAGTTGAATATTGACACTTGCTGTCCTTTACGGCACTTGAGGGTGGTGCTGCCGTTGCAGGGGATGAACACGCCGTGGTCGGTGAAGGAGCGTACGTGGGCCCCTGCGCGCGCATATTCTATGAGCAGGCTGATGTTGCCTAAGGTGTGGTCCTCGCGGCGGCCGGTAGCACCCACAATGGCAATGTGCTTCATTCCTCTCTCCATCAGGTAACGCACGGCTTTTGTCTGGTCGTTTGTCTCCTGTTCGGCAATGCAGTGTAATATGGCTGCGTATTTGGCACGGTTGAAGGCGCTTATGGAGTCGCCGTCGCCCACAATGGCGTGGGGTACGCGGCCGGTGGCTATGTAGCGGTCGGCAGCGCCGTCGCAACACACTACGTAGGGCGCATAGTGCAGCACGTCAAGCGGCTGTGGGGCTGTGGGGTAGTCGCCTCCGGCAACCACTACGGCATCGAACGGTATATCGTAAATATCACTCATTGGGCATCATCCTTTTCCATTTGTAGTAGCCAAAGATAGCGATTATGGCGTAAACGGCATAGAGTACGGCGGTAAAATAAAGCTCTTTATATACATAAAGGGCACTGCTGGCTACATCGACGATGCACCATACCCACCACTGCTCGACATACTTGCGGGCGAGCATCCACATTCCTACAATGCTCAGCGCGGTGGTGAACGAGTCAGCCCAGGGTACGGTGCTGTCGGTGTAGTTTATAAGCAGCCATGCTATGGCTATCTGTGCAATCAGGCAGGCAACAGCAATCTTTGCCCACGCTCCGCGTGGGGTGTAGCTTATGGGCAGCTCTTGCTCTGTGGTTTTCTTCTTGCCTGTGAGGGTGAATCCTGTCTTCCACGCGAACCAGCCGTAGAGGGCTATGAGCAGGTAGTATATGTTTATGCCGAAGTCGGCATAGAGGCCTGCATCGTAGTATACGAATATGTATATCGCAGGCATGATGATGCCTGCTACCCACAGGTAGATGTTCGCACGGTATTCCAACCACAGATAGATGATTCCTGTAATGACTCCTAATAGTTCAAGCATGGCGGTGTTGTGTGTGTTCCGTTATAATTCAATATTCACATGTCCCATGAAGTGTATTCCGGCCTGTGCGGCGTAGCCAGCGTAGTTGTAGCGGTGGCGGGTGCCGTCGGCATCGGTGTAGTAACCGCTGCCGGCATAGCCGTTGTTCTCGTACTCTTCGTCGAAGAGATTGTATATTGTCACTCCTGCGGTGATGCTCTTGGTGTGAGGCAACTTGAAAGTGTATGCCAGGCGCAGGTTGCTCACGAAGTAGGCATCGAGGCGGTGCTCTTCCTGGTCGCTGTTGCTCATGTACTGCTTGCCTACATACTGTGACTGCAGCGATGCCTCAAGACCGTGCCAGCTGTAGGCGAAGGTGTTGCTGGCGATGATGTCGGGCGAGAAGGAGAGGCTTGTCTCGCCGTGGTTTATCTCCCAACGCTCGTAGGTGTCATCGTCGTAGAGCACCTCGGTGAACTCCTTGATGCGGTTGCGGCTGAAGGTGGCATTGGCATCCCAACGGAAGCCGCAGGGGAGTGTGATGCCAGCCATGAGCTCTATGCCGGCGCGGTAGCTGCGCGGTATATTGGCTGCCAAGGGTTCGCCAATCTCGTTGAGCTCGCCTGTGAGTACCAACTGGTCCTTGTAGTCCATGAAATAGATGTTGGCACCGGCGTGCAGCCAACGGTTGCCGAAGGTGTAACCCAGCTCATAGTCAATGAGGCGTTCGGCTGTGGGGCGCTCGTGGAGCTTGCCGTCGGTGTAGTTGTTGCGGGTGGGCTCCTTGTGTGCCACGGCTACCGATGCAAAGAGACGGTTGTTCCTGTCTATCTGCCATGACAATCCTGCCTTGGGGTTGAAAAAGCTGAACTCCTCGTCAATGGCAAGCTGTTGCAGCGCACCTGTGGCGTCGTTCCACTTGTCGTTGTGTCCGTCTATCTTGTAACGTATGTAACGGTACTGCATGTCGGCATATAGGTTGAGGCCGTCGGTGATACGGTAGTCGCCCTTGAGGTAGATGTTGGCATCGTTCTTGGCACCGTTGTTGCGGTAGTACTCATGGTCGGGGGTGAGCTCTCCTATGTACTCCTTTACCCACAGCACCTTGCCGAAATGCTTGCCGAAGTAACGGTTTGCTGCTCCGCCCAACGATGCGCTGAGCCTGTCGTCCTTGTAGTTCAGTGAGAATACCGCTCCGCCAAAATGGTTGTCCATGGCTTTCTTGCGCACGAGGTCGCTCTTCTTCACCTCGCTGCCGTCAACAGTGAAGGGCTGCAGGGCATACTCCACAAGCTTGCGTCCGCTCTTGTACTCCTGATAGTATCCGTCGCCCTTGGTGTAGTGCGCTCCTGCATTGAGGCTCCAGCGGTTGTCGAAGTGGTGGTCTACAAGCAACTGGTAGTTCTGCTGACGGTAGTTGTCGGTCTGGTTGTCATAGTAGTGCGCCTTGCCGTCGGCGTCGGTATACATGTATCCGCAGCTGTTGTAGCGACGGCCGTACTGCTGCATCTCCTCCTTACTTGCATAGTTCCATGCATGGTATGTCTCTTCTTCGCCGGCAAATGTTATAAGGCGCACGCTGGTATTGTTGCCGTAGTAGGCGCCTTGCAGATAGTATGATTGCAGGCTTGTGCTTGCACGGTCGATGTAGCCGTCGCTGCCTATGTCTGACAGCCTCAGGTCAACGGCCCAATGGTCGCGTATGATGCCTGTTCCTGCACGCAGGGTCTCCTTGTGTGTTCCGAACGAGCCTGCCGAGCAGCTGAAGCCTGCGTAAGGCTGTGTGTTGAAGGCGCTCGTCTGCATGTTGATGCTTGCGCCGAAGGCTCCTGCACCGTTGGTGGATGTTCCCACGCCACGTTGTATCTGTATGTCGTTCACTGATGATGCAAGGTCTGGGAGGTTTACCCAGAATACGTTATGGCTCTCGGCATCATTCACCGGTATGCCGTTGGCGGTGACGTTGATGCGTGTGCCGTCGGTGCCGCGTATGCGCAGGCTGGTGTAGCCTATTCCTGCTCCTGCGTCGCTGGTGGCGACAGCACTCGGGGTCATCGATACAAGGTAGGGAAGGTCTACACCCGTGTTGCCCTTGTTGAGTTCCTCACGGCCTATGTTGGTGTAGGCTACGGGTGTTGTCTTTGTCGCGCGTATCGACATTATCTCCACTTCCTGCAGGTTTGTGTGCAGGCTGTCACTCTCTGCCTCCTGTGCGCACAGCGCGGAGGGTAGGGCTGCCGCAATGAGGCAACCGAGCAATGTTCTTCTTTTCATTGCAGTTCCAATAATTTGTGGAGCCGGGAGTGTATAAAAAAAGAAATCCTCCATGCTCCGTTGTTAAACAGAAAATGGGGATTTTCCTGTACGCTTATACTATTGGAATGTGATATAAGCTTCTCCCTACGCCGGCATTACCCGGATCAGGTTATTGGGTATGATCTCAGCCTCTGTACCGCAAGCACTGCCTGTTGGTGTCGTGTGACTCCTCCTTGGCACGCCTTGCTGACAAGTTTAGGCACCCCGTTGTTGAAATCTGCCGCGAAGGTAGTAAAAGGAAATAAAAAACAAAAATTTTTTTGTGTTTTTCCTTGAATTCCTTAGGGTCCTTGGGGTCTTTAAAGTCTTTAGGGTCTTTAGAGGACGCGCAACCCTATATACCCTTTAGACCTTGCAGTCAATAGCGCGTCCGCGGGAGCTATTCAGGGAAGTGGCTTAATGGCAGGTCGAGCACGCTGCTGTTGTCGCATTTGCCTTCGTTGATATATTGCCAAAGGTCGGCCTCCTTGCCTATCATGTGGGCATCGGAGGTCATCTGCATCGCGTGGCTGTTGTCGCCGCAATGGTCGAGTTTCTCAAGTATGGTGGCTATGCTGCAATCTGCAAGCGGCTCGTTGAATTGGTATACACCGTCGGCATACTCCTCTTCATATACAAGTCCCTTGTAGGCCAGTTCCTCCAGTAGACCCACTGTTATATGTGCCGGTAGGTTGTACTTGTTGTGCATCACTGTTACAAGGTCCTGTTGCAAGAACTTGCCGAACAAACCGTTTAGTTTGCAGGCGTTGGCTATGAGCAGCACTGTGATGAATTTGCGGTAGTTGGTGCTCACCATCTTGAACTTGTTCTCCATATCAAGCCTCATACCTTCCTGCAGAAGGTGGTTCCATCGTGAGCCGGCAAGGCAGATAGTCCATGAGAAATATATCCACAGAATAAAGAGCATAAGGCTTGCAAGGTCGCCGTAGATGTTACGGTAGCTGCTGAACATACCCATGATCATGAAGCCGAAATACTGTACCACACCGAACGTTATTCCGCAGGCTATTGCCGACCTCAACGCATATTTGGTATCCACTTTTGTGTTGGGGATGAATTTGTAGGCGAGGAACATCACTGCAACATACAGGCACGAGGTGAGTATGAGCACGTTCATTTCGTGGATTATGCCGTCACTGGCAAAGTATGACGATATGCTTAACCACAGGGCAAGGGCAATGGTTCCCACAAAAGGAACCATGAGGATGAATACAAATACCTCGAGCTGTTTCTTGAGGCTGTGTGCCGGCAGGTTCCACAGCGAGTTGAATGAATCGTCAATAGTCTGGAATATCGAGAACAGCGAGTATATGAGCAGTACAAGACCAACTCCAGCCCCAAGCCAATAGTTCATCTGTGCATTGCTCAGGTAGCTCTCGGCAAAGGAGAGCAGGTATTGTGATATTCCCTCCTGTCCGGTGAAGAAGTTGTTGACCAGCTCGCGGAAGGCGTCACCGTATCCCAATACCTTTGCAACTGCAACAAGCAGTGCCATTACGGGCACAATGGCAAAAAGTGTATGATAGGTAAGTGCTGCCGATGCCTGCTTGAGTCTGTTGTGGCTTGTGAACAGCTTGATGAATGACCACAGGAACAGGTTACCTCCGATTTCCCTGTCGTCACTCAATATGTTGAACATCCTTATAATCTCTTTTGACCTTTCAAGAATCTTCTTTCTCATAGTGCTTGTTTGTGATGCGCTCTTTTGTGGGCATATAATCTGCAATTATATGAATTTTTTGTTACACGGCAATAGGAACAGGGCGCTTTTCACCATTTATACAGATGCATTCTGTCAAAATGTCGCATTTTGTTTCTGTTGTGGCGGAATCTTTGCTATTTTTGTCGCGCATTGCGTTGCCGAACCTTTTTGGCACACTTTTGGTTATAATAATAATGTGCGCACATTTACAGATGCGCCCGAATTGATTTAAAGAACATTAAAAACAGATAACTATGAACATTAAACCATTGGCAGACAGAGTGCTGATTTTGCCTCAGCCTGCAGAAGAGAAGACAATCGGCGGTATCATCATTCCTGACACAGCAAAGGAGAAACCACTGCAGGGCAAGGTTGTTGCCGTAGGTGGCGGAACAAAGGACGAGGAGATGGTTATTGCAGTAGGTGACCAGGTGCTCTATGGCAAGTATGCCGGCACAGAGATTGAGCATGAGGGCGAGAAGTATCTGATTATGCGTCAGAGCGATGTCCTTGCTGTTTTGGGATAAGTAACATCTTTGGCTTTGTCATACTTAACAAAGCGAAGTATCTGTTAAATATAAGATTCTTCACTGCGTTCAGAATGACAATCACATCAGGAATATTACATTTATTTAATAATAATCAAAGAACTTTCAAGTAGTTTTAAATATTATGGCAAAAGAGATTCTTTTCAATATGGATGCTCGCGACCAGCTCAAGAAGGGCGTTGACGAGCTCGCTAATGCAGTGAAGGTTACACTCGGTCCAAAAGGCCGCAATGTTATCATAGAGAAAAAGTTCGGTGCTCCACACATCACAAAGGACGGTGTGTCTGTAGCAAAGGAGATTGAGCTTGCCGATGCTTACATGAACACAGGTGCACAGCTTGTGAAGTCTGTTGCTTCAAAGACCAATGACGATGCAGGTGACGGTACAACAACAGCTACTCTGCTTGCACAGGCAATCATCACCGAGGGACTCAAGAATGTTACAGCAGGCGCTAACCCAATGGACCTGAAACGCGGTATCGACAAGGCTGTGACAAAGGTTGTGGAGTCTATCAAGGCCCAGAGCGAGGAGGTCGGCGCCGACTATGACAAGATTGAGCAGGTTGCTTCAATCTCTGCCAACAATGATGCCGAGATTGGCAAGCTCATCGCTGACGCTATGCGCAAGGTGTCAAAGGACGGTGTAATCACCATTGAGGAGGCAAAGAGCCGCGACACCACAATAGGCGTTGTAGAGGGTATGCAGTTCGACCGCGGTTATCTGTCGGCTTACTTCATCACCGATACCGAGAAGATGGAGTGTGAGATGGAGAACCCATACGTGCTCATCTATGACAAGAAGATCACAAACCTCAAGGATATGCTCCCCATTCTGGAACCTGCCGTACAGACAGGCCGTCCATTGCTTATCATTGCCGAGGATGTGGAGAGCGAGGCTCTTACAACACTTGTTGTAAACCGCCTGCGCACACAGCTCAAGATATGTGCAGTGAAGGCTCCTGGCTTCGGCGACCGTCGCAAGGATATGCTTGAGGATATCGCAACACTCACAGGCGGTATCGTGATAAGCGAGGAGAAGGGTATCAAGCTCGAGCAGGCTACTCTTGAGATGTTGGGTACTTGCGGCAAGATCACTGTAAGCAAGGACAACACAACCATCGTTGACGGCAACGGCAACAAGGAGGCTATCGCACAGCGTGTGGCTCAGATCAAGGCTCAGATTGCCACAACAAAGAGCGACTATGACAAGGAGAAGCTCCAGGAGCGTCTTGCAAAGCTCGCCGGCGGTGTGGCAGTGCTTTATGTAGGTGCTGCTTCCGAGGTTGAGATGAAGGAGAAGAAGGACCGTGTTGATGATGCTCTCTGCGCTACACGTGCGGCTATCGAGGAGGGTATTGTTCCCGGTGGCGGTGTTGCTTATATCCGCGCTATCGAGAGCCTCGAGGGCATTGAGACTGTTAATGCCGACGAGAAGACCGGTGTTGCTATCGTAAAACGTGCTATCGAGGAGCCTCTTCGCCAGATTGTTGCCAACGCAGGCAAGGAGGGCGCAGTGGTTGTACAGAAGGTACGCGAGGGTAAGGGTGACTATGGTTACAATGCCCGTGCCGATGTATATGAGAACCTCTTCGCAGCAGGCGTTGTCGACCCTGCCAAGGTTACACGCGTAGCTCTTGAGAACGCTGCCTCAATTGCAGGTATGTTCCTCACAACAGAGTGCGTAATAGTTGAGAAGAAGGAGGATAAGCCCGAGATGCCAATGGGTGCTCCAGGTATGGGCGGCATGGGCGGTATGATGTAATAACCATCATCATTGATAATAGAGGGTGACCCGAAAGCCCGCTTTTAGGACTAGCAACCCCAGCCAGAGTGTGTTCTGGCTGGGGTTGCTCTCTTTGAAAATGACTTTTGAGTCATCCTCTGTTTATGCGGATTCTGGAGCTGTTTGAATTACTGATATCAATATTGTAACGTGAGTTTGATACAACAATTAGTACTGTAATTTAGCGTTTTTGTCATTTCGAACTTAATATAAGCAAGACATTATCCCGCAATCTCCTCATCCTTGCAAGGAACTCCTTCAGTTTGGTAACATGAGGACATTGAGGTCATAACGATGTCCAAGAATAATGTAATAAAAACGAGTGTGCGCATTTCGGCGCACACTCGTTTCATTGATGGGAAAACCGTTTTATCTTACAAGAACTTTCTTTGTTGTCACTACGCCGTTCGCGTATACTGTCTTTACTATGTTGATACCCTTCACCGGCTTGTCCAGCAACATTCCGTTTGCTGTGTAGTATACGGTGCTGATTGCATAGTCACCTTCAACTACAACAGATTCAATAGCTGATGTAGCAGTGTTGTCATCGAGAATGTACCACTTTGTAGCCTCAGGACTTGAACTTATTGACTCGAACTGTGCGATAGCCCATGAGTTCTTGCCGTCCTGATGTGTTGATGCACACAGGTAACGTCCGTCGCCGTAGTAGTCAGAGATACGGTACTTCGCACTTCCGGCAATACGTTCAATGTTGAATACAGTCTCATACTCAAGAAGTTCAAGGTAGCCGTTGCTGCAGTTGAAGTAGCTGTATTGGTCACACTTTGACATCATTAAGTATGTGTTCACGTCTGTCTCCTCTTTTTCGAACATGAAGTAGAATGTCTCGTCGGGTTCGCTGCTGCATGTATTGTATCTGACTATTGCATTGTCATAGTCATACTGCAACTCCTTGTATACACTCTGGTTGTCGTAGAATGGCTTGAATGCAGAACGTATTCTGTATTCGGTCTCTGTAGAGATTGCGTTACGGTTGTTGTCGTCAATGTTGTCAATGGCTTTGTCTATCATTGAAGCAACCTCTGCAGCCTTTGTCTTGTTGCTGTTTGAAAGGCATTCGTCAACAGCCTTTACAGCAGCTGCGTATTCGTCGCTGAGAACGCTGAAGAAACCCGGTGCTGTAGCCACCTTGATGTCGGCATCTGCCAAAGCCTCCTTGATGTTTGTAAGATAGAAATACTCAGGAGTGTCCATTGTAATACGGTAGATGAGCCACTCGTCATCACTTGTGAATTCATCAAGGTCCTCTATCGCTTTTACATTTACATTTTTGTTGCCGCTATGGTAGATGAAGTAAGGCACTCCCTCCTCACCGTTATGGTTGTATATGCGGAATGCCCCCTCGTTGCTGCCTGCTACGATATTGAGGTTTGCTGTGCACTCATCAAAGATAACGCTGTATGCGCTCTGTTCAGCCTTTGTGTCGGCCCAGTATCCGGCCGATGAAAGCGACTTGATGTTGAATGTGCCGTCGCTGTTCTTTACAAGGCGGAAAGCGCACTCGCCACGCAGAACCTTCTCGTCAAACTTCTCTGTACCTGCGATCCAATATGATCTCTCACCGGCAGAGCGCAAAGCGTAAATTTCATTCTCTTTGATCTCGTTTACATCTTTTATCTGCTCGCCCAAAGTTGCATTCCAGGTGTTCTCCGAGAAGAGATGCTTTGTGTAGAGTTCGCCCTTCGATGTAAGCGCAAGTTCCATAGGAAGTGAGAATTGGTCACGTGATGTGTGCACGATGTAGAATGCCTGCAATGGCTCAGGGAATGTCACCTCTATATATACTTCGCTTGATGGGGTCATCAGAGCATCATTGCTTGTAGCCGACTGGTAAATGGTCTGGTAATTGCCGTCACAGATATAGTCTATCGGCTCACTTGCTGATGTTGAGTTGGTGGTAAAGTCGTATGCGGTAAGGTCTATTTTTGTTCCGTCAGGATTGTAGAACTCATACTCGGCAAACGCGTAAGAGGGGAAGTTGTTGTACTCCTCGTTGCCTCTTGACTTTGTAAATGTTATGCGCACGCCGTCTATGGCCTTGTCAAGGGCGAAGACAGGAGACTCCCATCTGTAGTAGCTTCGGTTCATAATCTCGCCCGGCAGGCCCTGATCGCTGTCAGCATATATCGGCAGTGAAACGAGCTCCTCAACCTTTGTTGCGTAGAATTCTGCAAGAACACTCTCGATATACTCAATGTATGTCTCAAGCTCGCCTATACCTGTAGCATCCTCAATATCGTCTATAATGGAGTTGTATATCTCCTCAAGCTTTTCAAGCTCCTTGTATGGGTAGCCACCGATTACGGGCTCGTTGTCGAACCATACAATCTCCTTGCTGTCAGTGAGTTCATACAGTGATTCCGACAGGTCATAAGCTCTAACGCGTACATAATTGAAGACAGCCTCGTTTATTCGTGTCTCGGCTTCTGTATACTCGGTGAATGTACCGCCCTTCTCAAGAAGTTCCTTACCTGCCTTGATAGCCTCCTGCAATGCAGCAAATTCGCCCTCGTCACCAGCCATCTCGCCATTGTAGCGCTCAATGCGTGCCTCGGCGTCGGTAATAGCCTTTTCAAGAGATTCGATAGCGACCTTTACATCTGTACTTGCGTTGTAGATGGTAAAGTATATACCGCCCATTGTGCTGCTGTCCCAGTTGCTTGTGCTGCTTACACTCTGTGGCTTTAAATATCCCTTGAGATCGTGAATGAGGTTCTTGCCATCGCTGGTTATAATCTCGAATTGGCCTTCGCCGTTGGAGAGTGTATATACCTTTGTGGCGTATGCGACATTGTTTGTCGATGACATGGATGCGTTGAAAGAATCTGCAAGGTATAACTCCGATGCAATCCAGTAGATGTAGTAATAACCATCACCGGCAGGGATAAACTTTGCAAGCGATGCAGCTGTGCAGTCCTTTGTTCCTCCATATGATGATGTCATGAAGAGCTCACCCGGATATGTTACACCTGACACTGTAGAGGCTGGAGCGTTACCCTTGATGATGACGTATGAAGTGAGTGACTCGATTTCTTCGTCGCTCTGTATCGGGTCGCCCAGGGTAAACTGGATATTGTCGTATGGCATATAATCAGTGCCTGATGTTATACCAAGATATGTGGCGTGAGGTCCGTTTGACGGCATTACAAGTTTGAATGAGAATTCCTCAACAGCCTCTCCCAACTCAAGCTCGACGTATGGGAACCTGTCCGGCCATTCTGTTGTCACACTCTTGTCGAGAGCGTAGTTTGTAGATATGTAGCGTGTGCCCTCGTTGCCGTCGTTGATATTGCTTATAAACGGTGACTGGTAGCCTCCCATGCCAAAGGCTGCCATGAAACCTCCATCGGGCTCGGGAGAGTTTGTCTTTGGAGTATAAGGAATGCTGTTGCCTTCAGCGTCATATACTACCAATTCGGCAATTGAAAGCACAGGGTGCTGATTACCGAAAATCTGGCGGCGAGCAACGTCGCATATACCTGCCGAAAAACGGTTCATGGCCTCGGCCTGTCCGCTCTCGGCTTCAAATACATCATTGGATATCGATGTTATCCTGATGACATTGGTGGGAGAATCCGGCTTGATAGTCCCGCTGGTGAAGACGTAGTTTCCCGTGCTGTTGTCACCGGGTAAACCGTTTTCTGCTGTAATTGTCATTTGCCACCCTTGAGCGTATGACGCTGTGGCGCAAAACATTAACAGAGTTAAATAAAGGTAAATCTTTTTCATGGTTTATTTGTTTAATTTGTAATATGAAGTTTTTTATATTAATGGAGCAAAGTTATCTTAATTTTATTATATACAAACATCTGTAATGACTTTTTTGTATTTTACCTATAGAAAGTCAAAGTTTGGCATACAATTGGATGTCCCCTTGTGTTGAGTGTCGACTCTGAACGTTTATTGATGGGTTATATTGTATCAAAATGACGCTTTTTTTAAAAATTGTTTGGAATTAAGATATTTATTTCTTTTCTTTGCCACGTAAAATCTATTATTAACCTGTAAAACCAATAGCCTATAGACAAATCTCTACTTCAATTTTAAAGAAGAACATAATGGAGAACTTAAAGCAGATGACCGATGATATGTTGGTCACACTTTATTTGGAGGGCAACAACTCAGCATTCGATATACTGCTGAACCGTCATAAGGACAGGTTATACAATTACATCTATTTTGTCGTACGCTCAAAGGAAGTGGCAGAGGATATCTTTCAGGAGACCTTTGTCAAGGCTATCGTTACCCTGCAACAGGGACGTTACACCAATGACGGCAAGTTCGCAGCCTGGATAACACGTATTGCGCATAATCTTGTCATTGACCAGTTCCGTACCGACAGGAACGAGAATACGGTCTCTAACGACGAGTCGGAGATTGATCTTCTGAACAATGCCAAGTATTCCGAGGGTACCATCGAGAACCGTATGGTCAACGACCAGGTGCTCAAGGATGTGCGTATGCTCATAGACGAGTTGCCCGATTGCCAGCGCGAGGTGGTGTTCATGCGCTACTATCAGGATATGTCGTTCAAGGAGATTGCAGATGTCACTGGTGTCAGCATAAATACCGCCCTCGGACGTATGCGTTATGCAGTGCTTAACTTGCGACGCATTGCTATGGAGAAGAATGTATCTTTGGTAATGGAATAGGAAGCGGATAACCTTTATTTTATCGATTCATTTATATTATATGCCGCTGAAGAAATTTTTCTTCGGCGGCATATAATATTTTTTCCCTGCAAACGTTAATAATACAAAGGAAGAACCAAAACCATCTGCCTATGGATAAAACATCTACCCCAATCACAGAGCCGGTTATCCGTAAAGCTCTCAAAAAGGAAAAGTTCCCCAAACCATCAGCGGTGACCCTTGAATTCATAAGGAATTTTGCCCGCAACTTCAAGGTCGAGAAGGGTATTCAAGGTGACATAAGGGAATTTGTACTTAATTGATAAAATGAACAAGCTGCCGCGGACAGCTTGTTCATTTTCAATTAATGGCTTGCATGCCGTGCGATCACCATTATATCGGCTCACCGGCAAAGTCTGGGGGCTAAGCAAAAAGTTGAGTGATTTAGGAAAA
>CALCEC010000075.1 GCA_937900095.1 uncultured Bacteroidales bacterium
AATGACAAAATACGCTAAATTTTAGTATAAATTCTTATATCGAACTCACGTTAAATATTACTTGAAATATAAGATAACAGTGCTCCTCTTATTTGCAATTAAGAGGAGCTCCCTGTAAGGGTGAGGAGATAAAAATTCTACAGCACTGGTGAAAGTATTGCCAATGATTTACTGTTTGAAAACCACGGCAAAGTGATGTCTTCCGCCGGTAAAGCTATACTCCAGCCCGAACCTGTAGAACTCCGCTATTGATTTCACAAGTGCGAGGCCGAGGCCTGTGGAGCCGCTCTTGCCGCCGGTGTAGAAGCGGTCGAACAGGCGGGTGGTGTCAAGGGATGCCTCGCCGCTGTTGCTAACGGTAAGTGTGCCGTCCTGTAGGGATATATCTATCGTTCCGCCGTCGGCAGTGTGCAGGAAGGCGTTCTTTAAGAGGTTTGTGACAAGGGTGGTGGCAAGAGACTCGTCCATGCTCACGATAAAGCGTGCAGGGAGTGCTGTGCTGCATACAATCTCCTTGCCGGCATATATCTCCTTGTAAATCTCAAGCTCGTTCTCTATGAGCTCTACAATGTCTATGTCGTGTTTCTCGTTGAACTGTGCATTCTCAATCTTTGATATGAGCAGCAGTGTGCGGTTGAGACGGCTCAGACGGTGCAGTGACTGGCGCATCTTGGTGAGCTCGGTGAACTGTTCCTCGGTAAGCTGTGTGTTGTCGATCATCCACTCTATGCGTGTGCCCAGCACGGCAAGCGGTGTCTGCAGCTCATGCGAGGCGTTGCCTATGAACTGCTTCTGCCGTTCGTAGTACTTCTCGGCGCGCTCTATGGTGCTGCGGGCGCTCTCTGTCAGCTTCTTGAACTCGGTTATGTGTGTGCACATGGGCAGGTCGTCCACTCCGTTGCCCAAGTTGTAGCCGTCGAGCCATTGTAACAGGCGGTAGAGCGGACGCATGCTGTAGTTGAAGATAAGTGCCGTGACGGCAAGGATGCTCAACGTCAGTATCACATACAGTGCCACAAGATGCCAGAACACTGCCAACAGAAGGTCCTGACGCTCGAATGTGGGGGTAGAGACGGTCAAAAGGTACACCTGGTCGTTGCTGTCGGAGAATGTCATTGTGAGGGTGCGGGCGGGTTCTGTCTCGCGCTTCTCGGGGATGTATACCTGCCTGTCCTCGAATGTCATGTAATGCTCCTTGCTGTAGCCGTAGGGCAGCAGTTCAATGCTGTAGGTATTGTTGTTGCCGTTATTCTGGCCGGGGAGCTCGCCGCTTGTGAGTGTGCGTCGCACGATTAACTCGGCATAGTCCTCGAGGCTGTCGTCGGTCTCGTCGTTTATTTCGTCCACCATGGAGAAATAGAACACCGTTGACCACAGCAGGAGTATGGGCAACAACACTATCGAGAGCCTGAATGTTACGCGGTAGATGAGTTTCATTCTTCTGTTTCTGTGAATTTGTATCCAAAGCCGTAGACGGCCTTTATGTTTATGCTTGCACCTGCCTCGGAGAGTTTCTTGCGCAGGTTCTTTATCTGGGCATAGACGAACTGGAAGTTGTCTACCATGTCAATGTGGTCGCCCCATACGGCCTCGGCAAGCACTGCCTTGTCGACGATGTGCCCGGGGCGCTGCATGAAGTAGAGCAGTATGTCGAACTCCTTCTTGAGCAAGGGTACATCTTTACCGTCAATATTTATCCTGCGGCTGCCCAGGTCAAGGGTGATGTTGCCTGCTGTCATGGTGTTGTTGACGGCACCGCTGCCACGGCGCATCACGCTCTTGATGCGGGCCGAGAGCTCTGCCATATAAAAGGGCTTGGCAAGGTAGTCGTCGGCACCCAGGTCAAGGCCTGTTATCTTGTCGTCGAGCGAGTCGCGTGCCGATATTATTATTACCCTGCTCTCGTTGCCGATCTTCTTTATCTGCTCAAGAAGCTTGAGTCCGTTGCCGTCGGGCAGCATTATATCAAGCATTATGCAGTCGTAGCTGTAGCCGGCAATCTTGTCACAGGCATCGAAATATGTGGCGGCGCTCTCTACAATGTAGCCCTCGCCCTGCAATGCGCGTTGCATGATCTCTCGCAACGAGGTGTCGTCTTCAATAATAAGCAGTTTCATCGTGTTGTTTTCGGTAATAAGGCGTTGGCTCAAAGATTCCTGTCACATATGTCATCCCGACAGAGCGGAACGACGAAATCCGCAGGGTTCGACAATGCCGACAGCGAATGGTCGCACGTAGCATGGGCAATGCTCATG
>CALCEC010000076.1 GCA_937900095.1 uncultured Bacteroidales bacterium
TGCTTTCGCTATAACCCTGTACAGAAGTGTATCGCATGGTGCTGCCGGGTGCGGCGAATTCGGGTACAATGCCTTGTTCGATTTCTTCCTCGGTGTAAGGTATCATGCAGGCAACATAGTTGGGGTTTATAGGTTGGTCTATACCTACATTCTGCTCGTTGAAAACTCTGGTGTAGAATGTCTTGGAATCCGGGCAGTCGTCAATGCCCTCGCCGCAGTAGAGGTAACTCTGTGAAAGGAATCCACGGTAGAACTTCTGTATGGGTACCTTGTTGTCCATCATTCTTCCCAATGGTGTCCAATGTACACTCCTGTTTTCAAACTGGGCAACAGTCCTTTCATCACTGCGGATTACAAATTCCTTGAATCGTGTCATCTTGTCGGCATCTGGCAATCCACGGAGGTATTCCATATCCGGTTTCGGGGTTGTGTTGTGGCTGTACTCTCCGTCAACAACCATCAGCTGCACCCAATATGCCCAGTTGTAGTTGTGGCGTCTCATTGCACTGAGTACCACATCGTTTGCCGTGAGTATATGGTCATAGTCGTGGTCTACGGGAAGAGTAGTGCGTGAGGTGTCTGAAGCGTATCTCATGTTGCCTAGATATTTTATCATACTGAATCCATCTTTCGAATCTATCCGGATGGAAATCACTTCATCATTCTCTATGGCTTTATCATCTCTCATTGCCTCCATGACTTGTTGGTCAGTCTTGCCCCCTTGGATATCATTGAAAGCATTAGCATCGTGGATTACAACATCCTTGACATGATCATATACCTCGTCCTCGTATGTATTGAACATATCAAGATATGTCACATCCTGTGCATACTCCCACTCGTCGAGGTAGTTGAAGCGCATCTCGCTGTGCGGAGGTCGGCTGTTGAGTTCATTCTTCTTCTTTGCGGTCACCTCAAGCGACGAGAGCATGAACTCGAACGGGTTCAGCTTCACGAGACTGTCGCTTTGGCTCTTGCTCATGGGCTTGCCAAGGTGGTTCTCCCAATAGTCGTAGAGACGGAATCCCGGTGAGTAGTAGCGGTCGAGAGCGAACTGGTAGGCGATGTTTCCTGTCTGCCTGAGCGCTGTCTGCGGCTTCATTGATGCTACACGTGTGCCGTAGAAGTCATCGGTCTCCAGCACAAAGGAACCCGTGCTGTCGGTGCGGAACGTCGATGTCTGCACGTTCTTGCCATCGGTCGCAATGTCGAACCGTGTGAGAGTGTTCTTCTGCGGTACCAGGTTCGCCTTGCCGTAGTTGCCAATATTCTTGTTCCTGGTCTTGAGAATGAATTTTCCCTTGATTGTTATTCCGCGCTCTATGGGCTGTATGTCGCCTATGTCCTCTCTTGTGAGCAGTCTCCAGTCGTATGATGTCCAGCCGTGGGTCAGCATCACAAGCTCAAGCTGCTCCTTGCGGTCTGTGTTGTCCGGGTCAAAGTATTGCGCCGCATCGGGCAGATAACCCTTCAGCTCCGAGCCCAACAGCAGATAGGTATACATGTTGTGGCTGTACGATGTCGTCTGCCTGCCAATTGCGTCGCTCACCGCAAGCGACAGGTTGCTATCTTCCGTTATGGGCTTGCCGTCCTCACGGCTTACCCTCACCGTCACCTTCTGGTGTGGTGACAAAGAGAGATCATTGGGGTTTGTTCCGTTGGCTGTCACATTGAGCTTGACCGTGCCGTGGTCACTCTGCATCAGCGAGTCGTGCATCACAAAGAAATGGCGCTCGGCAAGTGGAGTGCTGTTGTCGACGAAGAGTACCGCACGGTTCACACCCTCGCGCAGGCTGTCCTTGGCAAAGGAGAAGGCATTCTGCCCGTCAGTGGTGAATTTCCTGTAGAAGCCCATCATTCCACGGTGCAGTACAACAAAGCCCAACTCAAGTGGCTCGGCAAAGTTATCAGCGATGTTCACCGTTATCCTGTCACCGTTCTCGTTTACCCTCATCACGGCACCCTTGGTCTCAATCTCCGGCAGCTCGAACCTGTGCTTCTTCTGCTTGCCCTTGCTGTCTGCCATTGTCACCTCGGCGCGGTACTTCGCACCTTTCTTCGGAGTGAATATGAACGAGCCTTTGCCCAAGTGCTGCGGTGCTGTCTCAAGCAGTTTCACCCCGTCCTCAAGGATTGTCACCTTCTCCTCGCCGAAGAGCCCGTTCTCTCCGCGCAACTCATATGCCACGCGGCTCTCAAGGCCTGCCACCAGGTTACCGCCCTCGGGGAAGAATGTTAGCGATGCCTCGGGAAGCTCCGCGCTTATCCACTCGCCGTTACGGCTGAAGCCCCTCTTGCGGTCGAGCATGTTCTTGAAGTCCCAGTTGTCGGCGTTCACCTTGTCGAACACGGCGAACACACGGCTGAAGATGGCACTCTTGTCCCAGTTGAGCATATATCGTGTGTAGGCACGTACCTCGTAGTAGCCCGACAGCAGCAGCGGGTTCAGCTCGAACTCACCGTGACAGCTGCCGTCATCGCCTATCTTGTACTTCTTTGTCTCCACCACATACCCCTCGGGTGCCACCAGCTCCACGTAGAGCACCTTGCTGAGGGTGCTCGGACGGTTGTCCTCGCCGAACGATACGTATGCCTTGAACCACATCGTCTCGCCAAGGTAGTAGGCGCTGTTGTCAAAGTGCAGGAACACGCGCTCCTGCTGCATCACACGCCCCACCTGCAACGCCCTGAAGGCTGCGCTGTCGAGTCTGTTCTGTGCGGTGGATATTGATACCGCACAGATGATGAATGCTATTGCAACGAGTACTCTTTTCATAATAGATAGCTCTTTCCAGACTATCGGATTTAAATCCGATTGCTATGTGAAGGGTATCACAGGCCGTTTGAATTTCTTTCAAAAAGCTTCTACTTCTTTGAACTCCACATGCGGGAACCATTTTTTCGCCTTTCTGCGTTCCTTTAGAGGGATATCACCTCTTAACACAAGACGGTCTATCCGTATCTCACTCAACCATTCGGGAAGGAATGCCTTGCCGTTAAAACTCACATCCAACTTATAAATATGACCGAGTTCCTTGAGTACCGGCGGGATGCTGTCAACAGCAATCCTTATACCATAGAAGCTGTCAGGTGTATTGGCTTTGGCAAATATGCTCTTTTCAATGGCTGCACTGTCGAATGTCCTTGCCAACCATCCTGTCACAGGCTTGATGGCAAAGTTCTCTTCGTTCTGCTCCAGACCAAAGATACCTGCCCATACCTCGACATCTGGGCCGGCTTCGGAACTGAGACCATTGTTATATACTGTACGGATTCTCACTTTTGATATCTCACCCGGCAATTTATCCGTATCAGTTATTTTACCTCCATTCATACGTTTGCCGTCACGGTCATATGGATAGAGGTCTGTTATCCAACCATCTATCACACGGGGATCGCCACATTTCCCCGGCTTTGTTATATGGACCATCTCCTTCCAGAAAGCTATATCGGCATTACCTTTGGAAGCAGCAATGAACTCATCAAGAATAGGTACAAGCCTGTCTGTCCACCAGCCAAGGTCATATTTTTCAAGTGCAAGGGTCTTTTCCTTGACTCTTTCCCAATCCTCTACAGTGCCTTCAAGCGTTATGGACGGTATTCCACATACTATATATATGACAATAAAATCATAGTATGATTCGACAGTCTCCATAATAGTCGCTTGTGACACGAGCCTGTCCACTTTAGTAGATGTAGAGAAGTCACAAAGCAGAGTCTCGGCAAGATTATCTTTAACATCCTGCGACAACCCTGAATAGAACGATTCAAAGACATTATACCAGTCTGTCTTTTCCGGTTCACCCCCTACCTCGATTTCCAGCTCCTTTCTGTCATCAAAATCCACTATCTGATTACGGAAATGCCTGCTGTTACTGTTGATATGGTTGGCAAAGCCCTGACTGATAAGGACCCAGATTACATCGGGTGACAACACCACCGGTCTGTGGTTGGCATAAGCCTCACACAAGCCAAAGAAAAACGGGTTGTATCCGTACTCGCCGACGATTTGCCTGTCGCCAAAGCTGTTGGCAATGATTTTGCTTTGGGAAGCAATCCCGTCAATGGTATTTACGTCCGATTTATAGTCTTTCCGGAGCAGGTACTTGTAGATATCATCCACGGTTCTTGTCTTCAACAACCCGGCCGGAGCATCCAGTTCCTCTAATGTAAAAGAGACCTTGTTGTCGGAAGGCCTTGCCGGATTGTTTGTTATACCTGTTTCATATATCCAGTTTGATTGCTTGTAAACAGCCTGCTCGTATTTCTTGATTCCCCTCTTTACCCAATCACGGTATGACTCTTTAAAGAAATGTATTCCCATACCATTTCCGAACTCAACACCCCAAGGTTCACCATCTGCCTCCATAATATGCACACACGCAGCATAATTCCATTCAAGGGTCTCTTTTGTCTTGTCGTAACGGAAAGTTACTGTATAATACTCTTTTCCCAGGAACTCCGTATATTTCCAACCTTCCAATATTTCAATCCCTGAAATCTCCGGTTCACCATACTCCCTATAATAATCAGGGCCAAAATTCAGAACAACCTCTTTTGCTTTTTTTATAAGATACGCATTCCTGTCAGGCTCATACATTTTACTCAAATTGCAGACATTGGACTGCGCTGTAATCTGCAAACTGCACAAAAGTGCGACAATCAAAGATAAAGTTCTCATAAATAATAGTTATAATTTATTTTAGAAGCTGTTTATATTTATATGAAGCTTGAAATAGGGATACATTGCAAAGAAAGTTATTTTTTTTGAAAAACTGCTTAATAATAAACCTTCATGGTGTAGCATAATGACAACCGGGCCATTAAACAATACACGTTAAACATCCAACATTACTCGTTCGTCAAGCCCCTTGAATTACTTCATAATCCCAATAGTTCTCTTGTACGTTGTCTCTCTTTCTTCCTCTCCTCTATCCACTTGTCATCATAATCAAATATTTCACTTTCCCTCAATCCTCTTTCAAGACGGTCCTTATATGATTCCTCATAGAAATAGGTGCCATATCCTTCGCCGAACTTGACAGTCTTGGGCTCACCGTCATCCCATATCTCGACAACTGCTGCGTAGTCCCATGCAAAAATCTCTTCCTCCATGTCATAACGGAAAGTCACAGTGTAATATCCCATACCTACATATTTTTCTCTAGTAGAACGCCGGTATATATCATTTCCTTTGATTTCATATACTTCACGACCCGAGATTTCAGGCTCGCCATATTCCCTGTAGAACCTCGGCCCAAAGTTCATGATTACCTCTTTTGCCTTTGTTATAAGATACGCATTCCTGTCAGACTCACTCATTTTTCTCAAATTACAAACATTGGACTGCGCTGTAATCTGCAAACTGCACAAAAGTGCGACAATCAAAGATAAAGTTCTCATAAATAATAGTTATAATTTATTTTAGAAGCTGTTTATATTTATATGAAGCTTGAAATAGGGATACATTACAAAGAAAGTTATTTTTTTTTGAAAAACTGCTTAAAAATAGACCTTCATGGTGTGGCATAATGACAACTAGGCCATTTAACAAATGGGATGTTTTTCATTGCGCAAGTGGCTTTTATACAAAGAAAACCAAACAAATAGAATTATCAAATACTCCAATAATACAAGAACTGTTTATTTTTAATTATTTAACTGAAATTTTAGTAATCAACAACAAAGACACTCCCCCGGATTTAACCCCGAGGGAGTATTCCTTATGCTATTATATCAAATATTTTTATCTTTATTATTCAGCCATTCTAATTGTGTTGCCATCATTTGCAGCTCCATCTCCTCAAATCTGCTCTCGGTCATGCTTGCTGTGTCTACTATTAAGATTGATGCATTATATTTCTTTTCAAGTTCATCAACTCGCGCCTCAACTTCTTCCTTAGTCATTCCGCCGACAGACCTTGTCGTGTTATTTGAAGGCTCTACTTGATTAGGGGAATAATTACCATTATCGTTTGTGCAAGATACAATACCGAGCGCAATCGCAAGTGTTCCAACGAATGTAAAAAAATGATTCTTTTTCATTGTTTTTTATGATAATAAAATTGAAGTTGCTCTCTTTAACATTCAATACTAAAACTTCAAAGAGCTACATATATCCGACAGGTAGCTGTCTATTTTGTCAGAGCCCTTGTCGTTAACAAACAAATGCATTTCAATGGGTTTGTGGCCCTCCTTGTAAATATCAAGTGTATAGTAATGGGGGTACTCCTCGTGAATGGAGATATATCCCCCCTTACCATAAGTGCAGATTTTTTCTCTGTAGGGGAATTTGCATAGCAGCATTACATCTGCTCCACATTGTGCGGTGTGTGAGTCACCTTCGTACACCATTACATTCTCATCAATTATTCTGTTGATATCGTCCCCGGAAATCTTTACTTGCCAATAGTTTATATCATCCCTGTTGCACACGACATCCGTTGCAACATTTCTCTTGACGTCTGAAATATTATTATTCAACCAAGCATCGGCATACCGGCTAATGACCGGAATATAGACTATACAATCACCGTCCGATGAGGTCAGAACAATCTGGTTACTCCAAGTTCCTATGTAGTCATTTCTGTGCAGTAGAATAGATTCATACCCTGGATAAATGCTTGTAAAAGAGTTGAAAGGCAATTTTGCCTTACTCAAGCCATATTCCTTTTTATACAGTCTCCTAAAGCCCCTGCTGACACCTTGAGGTTTATGCCTGTTGCGGACTTCGGTCAGTTCTTTCTGCTTATCCCAATCCTTGGAGTCAAACTGTGCCGATGAATTCAGACACGACATGGAGAAGATTGTCAATAATGCAATAATCCTGAACTTTTTCATGGTTACTTAACGTATTTAAAAATTACAGTACTGCCACCTGCTACACTTGCAGGAATCTCGTTTTTATATATGTATGATTCAACATTTCCCATATTTTGTGGATCATGTGCCCATATATGATAATTGTCATTAATTTTTTTCATAATGGTTTAGTTTTGTTTTTACAAATGTAGAAACAAAAAAATTATCAACAAAGAAATTGTTGTCCGAGGTCGTCCAAATAACATCATAATTTTTAATATGCCTGTATATTTTATTAGATGTCAGCGAGTTATAATGTCAATGCTTTTTCTCTTCAAAGATGTCGTAAAATACGTACTCGGACATACTCGGACAAACAAACTGTACATGCTTCATTAATTTATATTAAATTTGCTCCTGCGAATATAATTGTATGCAATATGAAATGTATTTTAAGGATTATAATCTTTGCAATTGTACTTTGTACATCGTGCAGCAGACAGCAGAATGAGACATTGCTTGTACAGTTGAGTGATATAAAGGCTATGGGTGACACACTGCCAAAGGTTGCGATGCAGAGGCTTGACTCAATAAAGCCACTATTTGACAATGAAAGTGAGTATATGCGCAACAAATTCGCATTGCTTGATACAAGGTTGCACGACAAGGCATACATAACGCATACCTCAATAAAACCAATAAAGGGAGTGTGCGGTTACTTTGAGGAGAACGGCACAGCCGCAGAGCTGCAAGAGGCCTATTATTATATGGGCAGTGTATACCGCGACCTTAACGATTATCCTAATGCGGTGACATATTTCTTGAAATCGGCTGAGATTGCCGAAAGCGACAACTACATTGACAGCTCACTATGGGAATGCACATATTCACAACTGTCTTACCTTTATAATCAGCAGTTCAACTACAGCAGTGCACTTGATGCCGCAATAAAAGGACTTGATATTGCAGAGAAGTTCAATACATCCAATGAGAGGACATACATTAATACGTCAACGGCATATTTTGAGAGTGGAGATACTACAAATGCCACCACTCTATGCAATAAAGCAATAAATAACATTCTAGGTAATGGCATCAGTAAAAATAACGCAGATATTGTCTCTAAAGCAATGTACCATTATACGATAACTAATCAATATTTGCACGCAGGATTATGTTACGAACTGTTAAAGTCTCTACCAAAGAACGAATTACCACGCAATTATATTCCTAATGTTGCTGTATATCTTGAACGTTTTGTATCAGCCGATAGTGCAGCTATCACAATGTCCGAGCTGTATGCAACAACCAACAGCATTGAGTCCAAATACGACGCTGCACGCTGGCTCACAAGATACTATGTAGCCAAAGGGGAGTATGAGAAGGCTGCGGACTATGCCATTAATTTTATAAATGCAAACGAGACTGTCATTGACAAGAGGAACTTTGAGCACACTACAAATGCAAATAACTTCTACCGGTACCGGCGCGACAAGGAGCAAGAGACGGCAATAATGGAAAATGCCGCAAAGCAAAGGTTCTGGACGCTGCTGGTGGCTTCCATAAGTATTATCCTGTTGCTTGTGGGCGCCGTTCACTATTACCGCCGAAAAAATCAGTTGCTTGGCATTATAATGAACAAGGAGGAGAACATCAAACAGGCAAAGGCGCTCATCTCAATAAGGGAGAAAGAAATTGAGAAGGAAGAGAGCGAGATTAAAAATAAAGAGAAGGAGCTGGCAACACTGAACGCTACAAACTCAAAGCTCACCAATCAGCTTGAGGCAGCCGAGAATGATTTCAGGATGCTTGTAGCACAGAACCGTGAACTGACAAAGCTTACTTTGATGAATAAAATCGCCGGCAATGCCAAAGACATAATAGAGAAGGTGAAGAAGGCCGCTAAAGGCAAATACCACCTTAACGATGATGAGTGGAAAGAGCTGCTGGGTGCCATTGACAAGGAGTACCCCGAGTTTACAAACGAGGTACAGGCTAAATTCAAGAAGATAAGCGAGGCGCAGATGCGTGTATGTTACCTGTGGAAAATAGGCCTTAGTGGCCCGCAGGTTGTGAACCTGACAGGCTACCCACGCCAGACAGTTTTCGACAGGGTAAAACGTGCCAAGATAGCCTTTGATGCAAGTACGGACTCAAAGGGGTAAAAATAACAAACAACGAAAGAGGTTTAACATTTAATGTGTAGCGCGTAATGTTTAACGATGAAGGGCTAATTGCTTGCTTGTGTTTTATCTCCTCACCCTTACAGGGAGCTCCTCTTAGTTACAAATAAGAGGAGCACTGTGAACTTTGATTAAAATAACGTGGGTTTGATATAACAATTAATACTGTAATTTAGCGTGTTTGTCATCTCGAGCGAGCGTAGCGACGAGAGATCTCTCCTCCTTGCAGTCGTCGGGATGACAGGTCCTCTGTATTGACCCCTCAGTCACTTTGTGACAGCAGAGTCCTCCTCTGTTTAACCCCTCAGTCACTTCGTGACAGCTCCCCTTGAAAAGTGGAGCAGCCCGGTGGCCCGCTTGCGGTGGAGGAGTTTTTGAAAAGTGGAGCAGCTAAAAATTGAAATTAGAAACTAAAGCTCCTCCCCACAACGTGGGGAGGTGGTCGCAGATCGGAGGGGAGATATTCAAGCCCACGCAGTGGGGTTTAAGCTATATGCCAGTGGACTTTACACCTTACACAATAAACCTTTCACCTTTTTAAAACGGATATCCTATTCCAAAATGCCATGCGAAGCCGTCTTTCAACGGGTTGAGGTTGAAGTAACCGTTGCGTTTGGTCTTGTAGGGTGCGTGCAGGCCCATACCGAAATCCAGTCTCAATACAAGGAACTGCAGGTCGTAACGTACTCCGAAACCGGTATTCAGCGCAAGCTGCTCGGCAAATCTGTCAAATCTGAACTCTCCTCCGGGGCGTTCGGGGTCTTTCTTGATGAGCCAGATGTTTCCTGCGTCCACAAAGAGTGCTCCGTGCAGGTAGCCAACAATCTTGAACCTGTATTCAACGTTCATCTCCAGTTTGAGTGTACCGGTCTCGTCAAGGTATGAGTAACGGTTTTCGCTCTTTGGACGGTAGCTTCCTGGGCCTACTGAGCGCACGGTGAAGGCGCGCAGGCTGTTTGCACCTCCAATGTAGAACTGTTCGCTGTAGGGCGCATATTCCGAATTTCCGTAACTGTGTATGGCACCAACCATTATGCGGTTGGCAATGTAGTGGCTGCTGTTAATCTTCCATAGCTTGCGCAACTCGGCTGTCCCTTTCACGAACTGTGCGTATGGGTTGTCAAGGATATTCTTGTCCTTCTTGCTCAATGCGTCACCGAATGCCCAGTATATAAGTGATGTTACGTTACCTGCCGACGTGAAAGAGACTTCCAGCCATGTCTTGTTCCTGTGGCCGGTATTCGATTCGTCGTAGGTATATGTATATTGCATTGCCGGTATGAACTGGTTGCGGAAACTGTTTTCTATGGCGCGGTTGTTTGCGGCTATGGAGTCAAACTTAGCGGTTGTCTTCAGCAGCATGTCGTATGTAAGACGTAACGGTGTCACGGTGTGGGTGCTCGATATGTTGCTGTAAATCTTGTATGTGGCGTCACCGCCGGTATGTATGAGCCTGAAGAATCCCGAACGGTTCATCTGGTCGGTGTATATCCTGAGCGAGGTGGATGAAGGTATGCGCAGGTAACGGCGGTGAATGATGGGGAGGAAGAGACGGGGGAATGTGAGAGATACATCGGCTCCCATCTCCCAGGAGTTGACTACCGCAGCACGTCCCTTGACGTTGTCGTCCGTCTGCCATTCGTATGAACCCGTCAATGAGAGTTTCAATGTCTCTCCGCCGCGGAAGACATTCTTCTTTGCAAGGGTTATCTTGCTTCCCGGGCCAATCTGACTGTTGCTCTTGGCTGTAGCGTTGAGTTCGAAAGTGAAGTCATAGGGCTTGTCAAGCTGTGTCGTTATGTTCACATCTATGGTGTCGCTCTCCTTGCGTGGGAGCATGTTGAAACTGATGCTGCTGAAGATGTTCATCTGCGTGAGCATCTGCAGGGCATACTGTTGTCCCTCCTGCGAGTATAGCTCTCCCTTTCTCAACTGTATGTTCCTCAACATTGGCAATAACCGCACGGGCATCTTCTTGCCGTTGTATATGTATGTTATGTTGCGTCGGCTTAATGTATCGTTCTTTTGGCTTGTATAAGCTCCTGCGTTATTGTTGTCCATTACACGCAGGTTGATGTTGCCTATCCTGTATGCGCGGTAGCTGTCGGCCGGTATGTTGCTGACGGGCCGGAGGCGTAGATTTACCTTGCCCGGTGTGTTGATGGTGTCGGCAAGGTAGCTTATGTATGCCGGCTGGAAATGGTAATGACCGCTGTTGCGCAGGATGTCGCTTATTCTGCTGCGTTCTTTATCCATTGCCGATGCGTTGAACTGCTCTCCGCTCTTGATGTATGCTCCGGCAGCGTTCTTTGTGATGATTGTGTCGATGACATGTGGAAAGCCTGTGTATGCGATACTGTCGTACAGCGATGCCTTGTTGAAAGTGACAGTATATGTGACACCGGCTTTCTTGGGGTTCTTGCCGTCCGTATCAACGGTGGCCTTTACACTTCCGTTGAAATATCCGTAATATTTGAGTATATCTTCTGCAACGTTTGCCCTGAGCTCCGGGTTTACTTTTGATATCAGTACAGGTTCCGTCGCGAAGTTGTTGAATATCCACTTGCCTATCCCTTTCTTGGATTTGTGGAATGCGTTGTAGAGCCACAGCCTGACAGGGAACAGCTTTACCTTGGAACTGCCCATGAAAGAGCCGTTGGGAGGGGACTCGAGAGCATAGCTTATCTCGTCCATGGCTGTCTGTCCGGTCTCGCTCTTTGCATTGGCTTCGGCATCGGTGAACTCCATCTTCTTTATGCCTGTGTAGAGCTGTTCTCCCTCGGGGACATACTTTGTAGTGGAACAGGCGACAAGAAATATTGCCAGCAGAGTATATGTTATAAATTGCTTCATCATTCTTTTGGTTTATCTGTTGTCCCGTTTATGCTGTCGCGTTTCTCCTGAACTGCGGGGATGCGGTACTCCTTGTTGTCATCTCTTTTTCTGTTGAAGATGAAGAGCTCCTTCAGGTGGCCGAGCTTGCGCTTGTAGACATATCCGATACCTGTTTCAATTATTTCTCCTTCGAGTATCGACTGGTAATTCTTGTCATAGAAGATCTTGAGGAAACGGTTGCTGTTTTCGCTTATCTTCCATTCGAGCGATGCGTTGTTTATGAAGCTGTTGTTGCTTGTGCGGTGCTCTCCGCTGTTCACCTCTCCGCCGATGACTAATGTCATGCGGTCCTTCCAGAACCTCTTGCTGAAACTGAAAGAGTAGTTCTTGTAGGTGCTGCCGGTCTCGGCATTTGTGGCATCGTTTATGCCTACGTTCACACTCACACTCTTCATTGCGGTACCGGCGATGTCGTTGATTTTTGCATCGATGAAAGAGTTCAGTGCATTGGATACGGACATGCTCTTGCTGCTGCCGGCATACGCTCCAGTCACGAGCATGGTGACTGCATAGCGGTTCATCATCTCTGTGTCGAGTGCGTTCAGCTGCTCCTGTATTGTCGGGTTCTCGGGAGACGACATGACAAAACTCAATCCCATGTTGTCGAGTGTGTTGCTCACTTTTACGCCCACGTCGAACGGTACGGGAACGAGGTTGTTGTCTTCGAGTGTTACTGACGAGGTCACTCTCTCAAGTGCAGTGATGTCCAGCTCAGGGTCAAGGAGACGGCCCGACCAGCTGACATTGCTGCCGTCGCTTATCTGCAAGGTCTTGAGAGGAATGACGGGAAGGCTTATCTTGAAGTCTCCTCCGCTCATTGTGTAGCGTCCGGTCACGTTCAGACCCGACTCCCCGGTATACGTCAAGTGCAGGTTTCCGCCACCTTGAGTGGTGACGTAGTTGTTGCGCTCTTCGTCAAGGTCGGCATTTATACGTGCTCCGTCCTCAATCCTCAGGCTGAGGTTGAGGTTTATGTTACCCAGGTCGATATCGCTGTCACGTGTCACAAAAGTCGTTGTGTCTTTGAAATTGACAAACTCTACAAGACCGTCAAGCTCCTTGTCCGATTCTATCGGTGCTTCCAGAGTGACGTATGTTATGTTGCTCTTGCCCAACATAGTAACGTTACCGTACATACGCATATTGCTGAGCGTGCCACCGATCATGGCCCTTGTATCTACGAACAGTCTGCCGTAGAACATGGAACCTTTCTTGCGTCCGCTGTTTATGAACTCATAGTTGTCGGCGTTCATGCGAAGGTTGAAGGTGGGGTCGGCAAAGATTGTGAAGTCGACATCGCCATTTATCCTGAATGGGTTGTTACCCTGCGCATATATGTTGAAGTTGTTGAATTTCAGCTTGTTGTCCTCTATCCTGACGGTCTCGTCAGACATGTGCAGTTCTGTGCCGAACTTGTAGGCGTCTATGTTCACCGACTTGAACTGTATATGTCCGTTTGTGTTGAGTTTGCCGGGTTTTCCTATGGCACTCATCTCACCGTTGATGAAGCCCCTGAGGCTTATTCCTGCATCCTGCATGAAAGCCCTGGATATTTCCAACGGGAACTGCGTGAGGATAATGTTGCCCTCGAAGATAGGGTTGTCGTCTTTCTCGTCATAATTACCCGACATGTGGATAATCTCGTTATTCTCGTGCTTGAGCCGCAGGTCTACATAGTGTATGTCATTGCCTTTAGGGAGGTATACGGCCTCAATAAACTCGTTACCCACATATACGCCTTCGTATACTACCTTCTCGGCACTGATGTCACTGCTCAGTCCTATGCTGTTCCCCGTTTCCCTAACATGAAGATTGAGGTTGAGGAGTCCGGCAATGTCGGGCGAGTAGGGTATGAGGCTTGTGATACTCTTGAGGTCGGCATTATGTAATTCTATGGCGGCATTGTATTCCGCGCTGCTGTCAGGTATTGTGTAGAGGTGCATGCCGGCTCCGTTGGCGTTGTTTAGCTCAACGTCGGCTTCCACGGAAAATCCTTTGCCCACATTAATGTAGTTGTCCCGGCTGAATGTGAATCTCTCTCCGAACAGCTTGGCGTCGGGCTTGAAGTGTATGTTTAGCCTGCCGGGCATTATTCTGGTATTTGTACCTAAGCTTACTCCAATTTTCTCTTTCCTGTCACGGAACACGAAATTGGTAGCCAAAGTATCGTCGGCAAGGCTGCCGAAGAGTGCCGCGTTGTAGCTCTCCTTCTCATTGTCGGGGTTGATAGCCGTGCTTCGCACCCTTGCGAAATATCTCACTTTGTCGCCTTCCTGCCTCGTGACCAATCTTAAAGTGTCGAGATTGATGTCGCCGCTCTTGATACCGTATACCCCGCCACGGATGTTTATTCCGTCTACAGAGTCAACCGTTGCGCTCAGGCTCATGGAATTTGCCGTTATATCATTCATGGCAAGGAAATTCGAAAGCATGTTGTTGCGTCCGCAACCGAACCTGAACGAGATGCCCGGAAGTACTCTCTCATATTCCTTGAGGAAGTATACTATGTTACCCTGCTTCATGGACTCGTTGAATATTTCTCCGGTTCTTTCCAATGAGCGGAAGAGTCTGTTGTATCCGCTTTCCATCGCTCCATTGATGTTCAGGTCACCGTTCTTGGCAATAACATGTGTAGAGTCGGGTGCTGTGGCAATGTCAACGTATATATTCTCGGGGGTGAAGATCCTTTGTGCTGTCTCCAGTTTTATTTTCTCTACACTTAACTTCAGGGAGTGTATCTCGCTCAGGTCGCTTCCGAATTCCAGGGCAAGCTGCAACTCGCTGCTGAGGTCGCCGTTGACAAGATCGAGATTCCCGAAGTCGGCCTTTCGCACATCCAGACGTGTTATGTTTTTTATCCCAGTGCTGTCGAGCCCGTTGTCGGCATACAGGCTGAACACCAGATTAGGGTCGTTGCCGGTGGCAATGATTGTGGAGACTCCGTTCTCCTGGCTTGCGTCAAGGGCAATACTGCCCAATGACGTACCGGCATACCGCATGGTGTCAAGGCTCAAGTGGACATAGTAGGTTGTAGACTTGTCAAACAGGTCGAAGCCGTTGCCCTTAGCCTTAAGATCAAAGCTCAACTTGTCAATGGGAATCTCGGGGAGTATAACCGAGGGGCTTACATCGCTTACATCGGCTGCAGCATCGTATCTGCCGGTGTTTATGTCGTACAAGGCATTCAATGTGGCTTCTCCATTGCCTCCTTTGAGGTTGAGGCTTGCATCGGCTACGCCTGAATTGTAATGGACAATACCCTCTGCTTCTACTCTCCCTGTGTGGCTTCCGGTTGAGTCGCCGTATATTATTCTTCTGATATCATCGGAAAAGCCTTTTATATCCAACGTTGCCGATAGTTTGTCCGGGTTGTTCAGGCTTGTGGCATGTCCGCTTGCCGACAGTGAAGCAATGCCCGGTACGTTTATGTTCATGGTGTCAACGTTCATGAATGACATGTTGCCGTTCATTTCGATGTCGGTGGTGAACAGGGTATCACCGAAGAGTGAGAGTGACGCGTACTCACTGTCGGTGAGCAATGCATCCAGGTCTCTCTTGTCAATGTTCATGTCAATGTCGGTAATGAGCTTTCCTGTAGCCTTGTCGGCGAGGGCCTGCCACGGTATCGAGCCTTTGGCGATGATGTATGACCCGTAGCTGCTGCGTACTGACATGTGCCTAACTTCCAATGAGTTGTGGTCTCCGTATATTGATGCCATAGCCTCGGTTACTTTCATTCCGCCGGGCTGGGTGAATTTGAGCTCTTCAAGGCTTATCCTCGCAAAATCGGAGGTCAATTCAAAGTCACTGCATTCAAGGCTGATACTGTTTGCACGTATATGGCCGCGTGGGGTGTCGCTGCCGGTTAGGTCATAGGAGAAACTGCTGTTGTCCATTGAGGTCCTGGCTGCTTTGTACGATTTGTTGCCGATATCCACGACTCCCTCTTTGAGCTCCAGCTTTCCTATTGCTATACCGCTGTCCATGCCCTTGTCTGGCAGCAATATGTTTATGCTGCACTCCTCAATTGTTCCCTTGTGTAGCATAATCATCCATTCGACAGGACTTTTTTCGTTCTTCTCTTCTGTTGGGGTGTCGGTGAGGCGGATTTCCGCGTTTGTGCTGTGCAGGAACAGTTGTCTGATGTTTGCAGTTTCTTTCTTCAGGTCGATGTTGCGTGCTACGGTCCTGAAGAATCCGATGTTGCCGTATATCGAAACGCCGGGAATCATTCCCTTGGTGTCAACGTTAACATTTTCGAGAGATATGTAGTTCAGTTCAACCTCTCCTTTCATCAGCGGCAGCATGGATATATTCACATTTGCATCCTCTCCTTTGATGTATACTGTGTCATTGCGTGACACTGTAAAGTCTCCGATGTGAAGCTTGAGCGGAAAGGCAAGGTGCACTGAGCCTATGTTGATGTCGTAGCCGCAGCTCTTGCTTATTTCCCGGCATAGTGTGTCGGTGGCATAACGCTGTACCGATGGGATATAGAGTGAAATAATCGCTATCCACAGGATGATTGTGGGGATAGCAACAACAAACAGAATATTCCTTATAATCCTGCCCGGAACACTCCTCTTTTCTTTCATTCTCTTTGCACTCTCTTGCATAGGTATACTTCTTGCGAAAGTAGTCATTTTGTGGATAAAACTCCGCGTTTTTTATTAAATAATAAAACATCTGATATGTTTTTTTGTGGCCCGGGCTGTTGTTCTTTAGTTTTTTTGATGATTTATAGCTATTTTTGCAAGTAAAGATAAATACGGTACAGAATTATGATGATACCAGCTATAAACAGCGCGACATTTGACAATGGCTTGCGTGTAGTGCATATTCCTTCCGAAGGTTCTGCAATGGTTTTTGTGAATCTGCTCTACGGGGCGGGTGCAAGGAATGAGGACTTTGAACACACAGGTATAGCACACTTGCTTGAGCATCTTATGTTCGAGGGTACAAAGGCTGTGCCCTCGTTCGATGAACCCCTTGAGCGTGCCGGTGGCGAGAACAACGCATATACCAACAACGATGTCACCTGTTATTATATCTCTTTGCCCAAGCAGAACGCCGAGCTGGCCTTCTGGATGGAGAGCGACCGCATGCGTAACATCACTTTTGAGAAGAAAAAAGTTGATGTGCAGCGTCAGGTGGTAATAGAGGAATTCAAACAGACAACCCTGAACCGCCCTTACGGCGATGTAAGCAGTATTTTGCGTTCCATGGCCTACAAGGTGCATCCCTACCGTTGGTCTACAATCGGACGTTGTTTCGCACATATTGCCGATACACCTGTGAGTGTGATACGCCGTTTCTATGACCGTTATTATGCACCGGACAATGCCGTGCTTTCGGTTGTGGGCGATATCCCTTTTGAGCAGGTGATGGAGTGGAGCCGTAAGTGGTTCGGTGGAATCCCCGCAAAAGGTGCTTCCAGGACAGAATTGCCGCAGGAACCGCGCCAGACACGCCAGCGCCGCAAGACGGTGCGACGTAATGTGCCTGAGAGCGCATTATATATAGGTTTTCATATGGGTGGCCGTACCTCATCCGATTATTATCCTTGTGATGTGATTTCCGATGTCCTTTCCAACGGTTATTCCGGTCGCCTGCAGGCACACCTTGTAAAGGAAAAGAGGCTCTTCTCAAAGATTGATGCCTTCATCTCGGGAAGCGAGGATGCCGGAATGTTCTGGATCTATTCGCGTGTTCCCGACGGGGTGGCGATAGAGGATGCCGAGGCTGCCGTGTGGGCAGAGCTTGAGCAACTGAAGAGTGAACTTGTTCCGCAGGAAGAGCTTGAGAAGGTGCGTAACCGTTTTGAGTCAGAGTTTACTTTCCGTAACTTGAGCGGGGAGAATCTAGGCGGTAATGTGGCTCTTGCGGTGATGAGGGGTGATGCTGATACCCATTTCCGTGAGCCCGAATATTATAGGGCTGTGACGGCTGAGGATCTGCGTTCAGCAGCGAAAGAACTTTTCCGCAAAGGAAACAGCGTTGTGCTGCATTATCTTAAAGCATGAAAAGCATATAAAAAAAGAGCAGCAAAATATGCTGCTCTAACTTTTTGAGGGTGGTTGATGGGATTCGAACCCACGACATTCAGAACCACAATCTGACGCTCTAACCAGCTGAACTACAACCACCATACTGGCTTTATTTCTCAAAAGCGATGCAAAGGTATAGAGAATTTTTCAAATCTCCAAAAAATAGACTCTCTTTTTTGTGTCCGGCAAAAGTTTTTTTCAATAATCCAAGTAACATGTATTGATTTGAGGATATTTTGTTAAATTTGCAAAGACTATATGCCTTGTCTATAAAAGGCTGTTCTGCTTTAATGATTTTCAAGAAAACTATATGAGAACATTTTTTTTATTCTGTTTAATGATTCTGTTGGCGTGTGCTCCTGTAGGTGAGGTCTCTGCACAGAGTAAGAATAAAGACAAGATTGTTATGCCGGAATATCCCGGTGGTCAGGCCGAATTGCGCAAGTTCCTCTTGCGTGAGCTCAAATATCCTGCAGAGGCCGCTGAAGCCGGCGATGTGGGTGAGGTTATTGTTGGATTCACTGTGGGAATGGATGGTTACATCACAGGTGTCAGAGTACTCAAGCCTGTCTCTCCGGCTCTCAATGCCGAAGCAGTGCGTGTCGTGAAACTGATGAAATATTGGAAGCCGGGTACCCGTAACGGCAAGCCCGTGCGGGCAGAAATGTCTATTCCAATAAATTTCAAGACTGTTGTGGACGGCAACAAGTATGTAGATGACGAAGATGCTGATGCAAGGAATGACCGTGAGGTATTCTAAACATCTTCTAACGGTTTTGTTTTGATTCTCCATTTCTTTAATCCCGAGAATGACCTTGCTCTTGCCGACGGTGGAGCGAATTATTGTCCGCCTCCTGCTGCGGCACAGATAGCCTATGACCTGGCCTCGTTGCCGTTGTGGTTTGCAGGGCCTGGCAATGTTGTTGTGTTGCCCGACGGGAATCACTTGCGGTTCTGCGAAGATATATCAAACTCTTTTAATGTGGCATTGCCTTATGAGGCTTCCATGGCATCCAAACTGGAGTTTTGCCGTCCGTGGGGCTGGAGTGCGCAGATGAAACGCCGATTCAAGGCGATGGGTATCCCCGCAGATATTCTGCCTGCTGATAAGGTCGTAAACGCAGTGCGCTCCCTTTCCAACCGTCGTTCTGCAATAAAAATACTCTCTGAACTCAAGGTACGCGGTGTTGAAGTGCCACCCATGCCGCTATATTTGCAGGATGCCGATGCAGTGGCTGCTTTTGTGAACAGCATGCCGCGGTGTGTTGTCAAGGCTCCGTGGTCGGGTAGCGGAAAGGGCATTGCCTGGGGCATAGGTCGTGTGAAGACTCCAATGGAACATTTCTATAAAGGTGTAATCAAGCGTCAGGGCGGGGTTGTGTGCGAGCATTTTCTCGAATCGGTACAGGAGTTTGCAATGGAGTTCTTTGCCGGTGAGCAAGGTGTATCTTTCGTCGGGTATTCGCTTTTTGATGCAAACAAAGGATCTTACTCTGGCAATCTGCTTGCTTCGGATAGACGCATAGAGGATATCCTGTCGCAATTTCTCCGGCTTGAGACGCTCCATAATGTACGCGCTCATCTTTTGGAAATTCTCTCATCGATGCTACGTGGTAGCGGTTACTGCGGATATCTTGGTGTGGATATGATGGTTTACCGCAGTGGTAAGCGCCTGTGTCTGAATCCTTGCATGGAACTAAATCTGCGTATGAATATGGGGGTCGTGTCGCGTCTTTTCTATGATAATTATGTTTTACATGGTGCCGAGGGACGTTTCTTTGTCGACTTCTACAAAAAGCCGGGTGAGGCGTACAAGTGCCACATGAACAACAACAAGAACCATCCGCTTGAGGTGCGCGACGGCAGGATTTGCCGCGGTTATCTCAACCTTTCTCCTGTAACGCCCGAAAGCCGTTATGCTGCGTATGTGATATTGTAAATAACTTCTTATAATCCATAAGAATTTCCAATATATATTTCCTTTATGCGTAAAAAACTGTATTTTTGCGTAAATACCTTCATTTGACAATTATGGACAAGAATATCCCCGAAAGAGTAGAGAGTCTGCGCGGCTATATGCGCGCGCATGGTTATAGTGCATTCGTTGTGGTGAGCAGCGACCCCCACAGCAGTGAGTATGTTGCCGATTGCTGGAAATCGCGCGAATGGGTGTCGGGCTTTGACGGCTCGGCAGGAACGGTTGTCGTCACCTTTGACAAGGCTTTGCTGTGGACCGACTCCCGCTACTGGCTTGCTGCGGACAAGGCTCTTGAAGGCACGGGTTACACACTTATGAAGGATGGCGACAGTGATACTCCCTCTATCGTGGAGTGGCTGTGCGCGAATCTGAATGCAGGTGATGTGGTGGCTGTTGACGGAACGGTATGTTCTGTTGTAGAGGCTGATGCCTGGAGTACCTCTCTTGCAGCAAAGGGTATAAAGTTCGATTTTGCAAAAGATCCGTTCGAGGAGTTGTGGGAGGGGCGTCCGTCGCTTCCTCTCGGCAAGGCCGAGATTATGCCCGAGGATGTTGCCGGTGAGTCGGCGCAGAGCAAGATTGCGCGTTTGCGTCAGGCACTCAAGGCCGAGGAGGTTGAGGGTATGCTGGTGACCATGCTCGATGAGGTTGCATGGCTTGCCAACCTCCGTGGAAACGACGTTGAATATAATCCCGTTGTGGTCTCATATATGCTTGTGACTCTTGATGATGCAGTGCTTTATGTAGACGAACGTAAGCTGACGGACGAGGTGCGTGGCTATCTGGATGCCCAGGGCATTACAGTTGCAGGCTATGGTGATGTCTGGCAGGCTCTCAAGGAGTATGGCAAGGGTACGGTTCTTATGCAACCCACACGATGCAATGCTGCTGCGGCAAAATCCGTCGCAAAGGAAAAGGTGGTGTTCCGTGACTCGCCTGTGGCCAAGATGAAGGCTGTCAAGAATGAGGTTGAGATTGAAGGATTCGAACGTGCCATGCTTGCCGAGGGCGTTGCCATGGTGAATCTTCTGCATTGGCTCAAGCCTGCCGTTGAGGCCGGTGGTGTGAGGGAGCTCGATGTGGACAGCAAGCTCACCGAGTTCCGCAGCGACGATCATCTGTTCCGAGGCCTGAGCTTTGCTACCATTGCTGCATACGGCGAGAATGCGGCTATTGTTCACTATGAGCCCAACGAAAAGGAGAATGCACTGCTCAAGCCCGAGGGTTTCCTGTTGCTCGACTGCGGTGGCCAGTACTCTTGCGGTACAACTGATATAACCCGTACAATACCTTTGGGCCCTCTCACACAGGAGCAGCGCGAGGATTATACAAGAGTCCTGCGTGGCCATATCTCTCTTGCCATGGCAAAGTTCCCCCACGGAACTTGCGGCACACAGCTAGATGTACTTGCACGCCAGTGGTTGTGGCAGGCTGGAGAGAACTATCTGCATGGTACAGGCCATGGAGTGGGACATTTCCTCAATGTCCATGAGGGGCCTCACCAGATACGTATGAACAATATGCCGGCTCTGCTTGTGCCGGGAATGACGGTGACGAATGAGCCCGGCCTCTACAAGGCAGGCCGTCACGGTATACGCATCGAGAATACCATGATTGTCACTCCTTACCGTGAGGGTGAGTTCGGTAGATTCTATGCTCTTGAGCCGTTGACACTGTGTCCTATAGATACTACACCTATCGTACCTGAGCTCTTCGGTGATGCCGAGCGTGCTTATCTCAATGATTATCACAGGGTGGTGTTCGAGAAACTGTCACCGTTCTTCGAGGGCGAGATGCTTGAATTCCTTGAGAAAGCCTGTGCGCCTATATGATAAGGTCCTTGCTGTCTCTCTTGTTGCTGTTGCCTATGCTCCTGTCGTGTGTTACGCAGGAGCGTGTACAGCGCGTTGAGCTCATAGCCCATGCCGGCGGTGAGATAGACGGCTATGTGTATACCAACTCTCTTGAGGCATTGCAGCAGGCAGCCTCCCGTGGATATAAATTCATTGAACTTGACCTTCTGCTCACAAGCGACAGCGTACTTGTTGCCGCGCACTCTTGGGAGGACTTCAACAGAATGACGGGCAACGTGCAGTGGGGTGACAGTGTTCTTTCGTCGGTTGATTTTGCAAGGCAACGCATCCATGGGCGTTATACTCCTCTCACCGCTCCAATGATAGAGGAGTTTTTCCTTGAAAATGAGGGACTCTACCTTGTTACCGACAAGATCTCTTCGCCCGTTCTCCTTTCAAGGGCTTTTCCGCGGCTCAAGGAGCGTATGGTTGTAGAGGCATTCTCCTATCCCCACTATGAACAGCTTTGTGACGAGGGGTATTATCGCGTGCTCTACTCATGCATGGCTCCGGACTTGTCTTCGGCACTTGTGAAGAATCTTCTTTTTGACAGGCTCTTCCCAGGTAAGCGCATCGAGTGGCTTGCGCTGCATACCAGCGGACTCTATTACCCGTCATATAAGTTCATTAATAAGGTAAGACGCTTCAAGGTCGCTCTCTTTACGCTCGACAATTATAATGACGTTACTCCCGAGCAGTTGCAAAGGGCAGGGATGATATATACGAATACGATTGTACCTGAATAATGGTTACATAATAACGGAGATTGCCTATGAGGTAAAGGCTAAGGCAATAACATAGGAGTTGCCCATTGATACAAATATCTACTGCGGTGGTGTCATCCTTAGCTATGCGAACCAACGGTCGACGCCCGCGGCGTCAGCCTTAGCATTAAGCAGGAGGGGCCAAAGTCAAGGATCTTTCAGTGGACTCTGCCAGCGACTTTGCGGGATGTTTCACTTCGTTCAACATGACACGATAAGTTTTGGACAACATCTATATTATTACCAAAAACTAATGTAAGCTTCGATAATATTTTGCATTGAGCTCATGTTGATCAAACAATAAACCGCTTGTGATTCACAAGCGGTTTATTGTTTGATAAGTGATTATCTGTCAAGTATCTGCTGTCGGTGTTTGCTTTTACTCCTCGCCCTCGGGCGTGTGCAGGATGAGTGTCGTTGCTCCAAGGGTGATTATTGCGCCGTCCTCAATTCTCAAACGCTCGCGGTTGCCGAGGATGCGGTTCATCACGAATGTTCCTGTCACGCTCTGGTTGTCGCGGATGGTGTAGGTGAGGCTGCCGCTGTAGTCTTTCTTTACATTGATTATGCAGTGACGGCGGTCCATGCTGGGGTCGCTTGTCTCAATGGGGTGTGAAATCACGGTACCTTTGTTGTAGCGGCCGAGCATGTTGTCACCTTCGCAAAGGGGGATGACCTGCTTGTAGCAGAAGGTGTTCTCAATGACAACAACATGACCGAAGTCTTCGGTCTGGATGTCGTCCTCGTTCTCTCCAATGCGTATGGTGAAACTCTTGCGGCAGTGCTCGCACTCAAAGACAAGTGCCTGGCCCATCTTATAGCCCTTGGCATCAAAGTCTATGGCATGGTCGCACTTTGGACATATAATTTTACTCATGATGTGCTTTTTAGTGTGTGAGAACCCATGCGTCGGGGAATGTACCCTTTACCTGGGCAAGTGCATCGTTGGCCTCACTGTTGTTGCTGTAGCTGCTGTGTGCGATACGGTGTCTGCCGCCACCCTCTACAACGTGGTATTCTGCCTGCATCTTTGCCGACAGCTCCTGAATGGCAAGGTTTGCCTTCTCCTCGTTGGGGGTGCTTGCTACAATGATTGAATAAGTAGGACCATTCTCCATTTTTTCAGGCTCTACTGTTGCTGGTGCTTCTACAGACTCTGCCTTAACCTCAACTGCAGGTTCTGCTGCTTGTGGCTTTGTGATTATTCTCTCTGTTACAGTGTCTGCAACTGGCTCAATCTCGCAAAGTCCTGTTGTTGCAACCTCTTTTGCAGCCTCCTTTACAACTGGCATGGTCTCCATTGCTGTAAAGCCGGCCTTCAAAGATGGCTCATATGCACTGTCTCCCACCGGTGAGAATATGAAGAATGTAAGCATAGCCGCAACGGCAATAGATACATATTTCTTTATTGAGCGGCGCTTGATGATAATGTCCTTCTTTTCACATTCGCTGATCAGTGGAATGAGAATCGGCTCTAACCCGAAGTTGTAAGGGTCGTCAATACCGTTCGGGGCCGGGTCGAATGTGATATTGCCTGTTACATTCATAGAGAATGTGCCAAGCTCTCCGAAACGTACAGTACCCTTTGATGAGAGCTCATGACGTAGATTGGCAACATCCTTATGCAATGCCTTGCCGGCCTCCTCGTAGGTAAGCTGCTGCTCGTCGATGTACTCCGACAATAACAATGCATCGTCAATAGTTATATGGGAGTTGAAACCCAATGTGCGGTGAGGTGGCATGAAAATACCGTCCTCCGCATTGTACGATGCGGGGATGCTGTGTGCCAAGAATGCACCCAACTCAGGGATAATCACGCAGTTGTGCTGCGCGATAAGCTTCGATGTATATTTAACCAAATTTTCCACGAAGCAAATTTAATAAAAAATACTGCCTGTTGCAAAAACTTTATGGAAAATATTCTTCAAATAAGTTCTGTTTCTTCAGTTTCATGATTATGACTATGATAAAGGCCCAAGAGTTGCGTTTGCGCTCTTGGGCCTTTTATATATTAGGTCTTAGCTTATTGCTTTACCGTGAATGTCAGCTTGTCGCTGCCTTCAGTTGCATCAACGTGGATTGTGTCACCCTGTTGCAGTGCGTTGTCGAGAAGAAGCTGTGAAATCTCGTCCTCGATATAGTTCTGCAAGGCGCGCTTGAGCGGTCGGGCGCCATACTGGATATCATAACCTTTGTTCGCAAGGAACGTCTTTGCTTCGGGGGTAAGCTCGATGCTGTATCCCAACTCTGTCACTCTCTTTACAATCTGCGAGAGCTCCAGGTCAACGATGTTTACAATTGCATCAAGGCCAAGCTGGTCAAAGTTGATGATTTCGTCGATACGGTTGAGGAACTCCGGTGCAAAGCGCTTGTTGAGCGCCTTCTGTATCACATCGCGTGAGTGTTCTTTGCTTCCGGCGCGTTCGTCCTTGGCAAATCCGATGCCGGCTCCGAAGTCCTTCAACTCGCGTGTACCCACGTTCGATGTCATTATGAGCACCGTGTTGCGGAAGTCTACAGTGCGGCCGTAGCTGTCGGTAAGGCGTCCCTCGTCCATGACCTGAAGCAGCAGGTTGAATACGTCGGTATGTGCCTTCTCAATCTCGTCGAGCAGTACAATGGAGTAGGGGCGACGGCGCACGCGCTCTGTGAGCTGTCCGCCCTCCTCATATCCTACATATCCCGGAGGCGCTCCTACAAGTCGCGATACGGTGAATTTCTCCATGTACTCGCTCATGTCGATGCGGATGAGGGCGTCTGCGCTGCCGAACATGAACTTTGCAAGTTCCTTTGCCAGCAGGGTCTTTCCCACACCTGTAGGTCCCAGGAACATGAATGTACCGATAGGCTTGTTTGGGTTCTGCAGTCCTACACGGCTGCGCTGTATCGCTTTTGTCAGTTTCTCGATGGCTTTCTCCTGGGCAATGACCTTGCCGTTGAGCTCCTGATGCATGCCTTTGAGGCGTGTCCACTCATCCTGTTGCATACGCTGCATAGGCACGCCTGATATCATTGATACAATCCGTGCAACCTCCTCTTCGTCAACGGTCTGACGGCTGTCGATGAGGCTCTTCTCCCACTCGGCCTTCATGTTAGTGAGCTGCGCCTGAAGCTCTTTCTCCTTGTCGCGCAGGTTTGCCGCGCTCTCGAAGTCCTGTCTTTTCACCGCTGCATTCTTCTCCTTGTTGGTGTGGTCTATGAGTGCCTCCTGCTCCTCAATCTCTTTGGGAACCTTTATGTTGCTAATGTGCATGTGTGCTCCGGTCTCGTCCATGGCATCGATTGCCTTGTCGGGGAAACAGCGGTCGGTGATGTATCTGTCTGTCAATTTGACACACGCAAGCAGTGCCTCGTCAGTATATGTGACATTATGGTGGTTCTCGTAGCGCTCCTTTATGTTCTTTAGGATTATGTATGTGTCCTCGGGGGATGTGGGCTCTACGAGTACCTTCTGGAAACGGCGCTCAAGGGCACCGTCCTTCTCTATTGTCTTGCGGTACTCGTCAATTGTGGTGGCGCCGATGCACTGTATCTCGCCACGTGCAAGGGCTGGCTTTAGAATGTTTGCAGCATCCATTGAGCCTGGTGTAGAGCCTGCTCCCACAATAGTGTGTATCTCGTCAATGAAAAGGATAATGTTCGGGTTGTTCTCAAGCTCGGTTATGATGGCTCTCAAGCGCTCCTCGAACTGTCCGCGGTATTTTGTTCCTGCCACCACGGCTGTCATGTCGAGCGCGATGATGCGTTTCTCGAACAGCATACGTGAGGTCCTGCGCTCCACGATACGTTGTGCAAGTCCTTCTACTATAGCCGATTTGCCCACTCCGGGCTCGCCAATGAGAATAGGGTTGTTCTTCTTGCGGCGGCTCAGAATCTGTGATATGCGCTCAATCTCCTTCTCGCGGCCTACAACGGGGTCAAGTTTTCCCTCGCTTGCGGCCTTTGTCATGTCTACACCGAAGTTGTCCAGCACGGGCGTGTCGTTCGAAGGCTTAGCCTGCTGTGTGCCGGTGGTGTGCTGCTGTTGGCTGCTGTTGTTGCTCGGAAGGCTCTCCTCTTCGTCATCGTGGTCGGTGAAGCCGAATCCGTTTGTGATGTTGTTGGTGTCGGGTGTCATTGATTTTATCGAGTCAAAAATCCTTGGGTATGTGAGGTCGTTGGCCTCCAGAATCTCTGCGGCAAGGTTGTTCTTCTCCTTGAGAATGCCCAACAGCAGATGTTCGGCGTCGGCAACGGCCTTGAAAGCGCGTGCCTCGAGTGTGCAGAAACGTAGTACGCGGGCAGTGCTCAAACTCATCTCTACATTCTCGTCGAACGGCAGGTCTGCTTCCGATGCAAGGGGGCTTCTTTCCTCAATAGCCTCCTTTATCCCCTGCAGGTCCACGTTCATGCTCCTGAGCATGTCAAGGGCGCTTCCTTTGCCACGACGTATTATACCCAACAGCAGGTGCTCGGGGTTTATGGTCTTGCTGCGCAGGCGGGTTGCCTCCTCCTTGCCCAGTGAAAGTATCTCAGTTATTTTCTGCGAAAATTCATTGCTCATCTTTTCTTCTCTGTATTAATTGTGAATCTTCTTAGTTGTCCGGTCTTGTTCAAATCTTTTGCGAAGATAGTGTATAAAAAAGAGCTTTATGCACTATTTTTACATAATCTTTCTTACAAAAAGTGTGCCAAACCATTAAAATATTCAAAAAATATGCTGTCACAGTGAACAATTTCTGCCAAATTGCTTTCGGGAGACGTGCTTTTCCGCTTGTACTGTACTTTTTGGCAGAATAAGTTTCCCGTTTCTTTTCTACTATTACGATAATTGCTTATTTTTGCATGGATTTTTGATAATCATTAAAATTATAATATAAGATGTTCAGGACAAAGACTTGTGGCGAACTTAGGTTAGCCGATGTAAATACAAATGTGACACTCAGCGGCTGGGTACAGCGTGCCCGCAAGATGGGTGGTATGACTTTTGTCGACCTGCGTGACCGTTACGGTGTAACACAGCTGGTGTTCAGCGAGGATGTGAACGCGGAGCTGTGCGAGAAGGCTTCGCATCTGGGACGTGAGTATGTAATACAGGCGACAGGTGTGGTAAGCGAGCGTCAGAGCAAGAACGCGAATATCCCAACTGGCGATATTGAAATCATTGTAAGTGAACTTAACGTGCTCAACGAGGCCGCTACTCCTCCTTTTACAATTGAGAACAATACCGACGGCGGCGATGATATCCGTATGAAATACCGTTACCTCGACCTCCGTCGCGAGGCAGTACGCAAGAACCTCGAGCTTCGTCACCAGATGACCATGGAGGTGCGCCGTTACCTCGACTCAATGAATTTCATCGAGGTTGAGACTCCAATGCTCATTGCCTCAACTCCCGAGGGCGCACGTGACTTTGTTGTCCCTTCACGAATGAACCCGGGCCAGTTCTATGCTCTTCCGCAGAGCCCGCAACTCTTCAAGCAGCTTCTTATGGTATCAGGCTTCGACCGTTACTTCCAGATTGTGAAGTGTTTCCGTGACGAGGACTTGCGCGCCGACCGTCAGCCCGAGTTTACACAGATTGACTGCGAGATGAGTTTCGTGGAGCAGGAGGATGTCATCTCTCTCTTCGAGGGTATGGCAAAGCACCTCTTCAAGACCATACGCGGCGTTGAGCTCACAGAGCAGTTCCCGCGTATGACATGGCATGATGCAATGAAATACTACGGTAGCGACAAGCCCGATACGCGTTTTGGCATGGAGTTCGTTGAGCTCATGGATATAATGAAGGGCCACGGCTTCGGTGTCTTTGACAGTGCCGAGTATATCGGCGGTATCTGCGCAAAGGGTGCCGCAACATATACCCGCAAGCAGCTTGATGCGCTCACCGACTTTGTACGCCGTCCTCAGATTGGTGCAAAGGGTATGGTCTATGCACGTGTGGAGGCCGACGGTACAGTGAAGTCAAGTGTTGACAAATTCTATACACAGGAGGTACTCCAGGCAATGAAAGCGGCTTTCAATGCCGAGCCGGGTGACCTTATCCTCATCCTCAGCGGTGACGATACAATGAAGACACGCAAGCAACTCTGCGAGCTCCGTCTCGAGGTCGGTAGCCAGCTTGGTTTGCGTGACAAGAACAAGTTCTCTTGTCTGTGGGTTGTTGACTTCCCGCTCTTCGAGTACAGCGAGGAAGAGGGCCGTTATATGGCAATGCACCATCCGTTTACCTCTCCGAAGCCCGAGGATATTCCTTTGCTTGATACTGATATGGGTGCTGTCCGTGCAAATGCGTACGATATGGTCATCAACGGTGTTGAGGTAGGTGGCGGTTCAATCCGTATCTATGACAGCGAGCTCCAGAACAAGATGTTCGAACTCCTCGGTTTCACTCCTGAGCGTGCACAGCAGCAGTTCGGCTGGTTGCTCGATGCGTTCAAGTACGGTGCACCTCCTCACGGTGGCCTTGCATACGGTCTTGACCGTTGGGTAAGCCTCTTTGCAGGTCTTGACTCAATCCGTGACTGCATTGCTTTCCCGAAGAACAATTCAGGCCGTGATACAATGATCGACGCTCCTTCAGTCCTGGAGCCGGCACAGCTTGACGAGTTGAATATTGTAGTAGATTTGAAGGATGGCAAATAAACCAAGACACAAGAGCGCCGGCCGCATCGAGAAGGACCGCAAGCGCAAGGCTGCAATCAAGCAGCGTAAGATGTTGAAGAATATTGCCATTATTGTTGTTGCAATAGCATTTATCTCCTTGATTGTGTTTGCGTTTGCAGCGCCACCAAAAGTTGTTGGCTAATGGCAAATACACAAAAAGCAATCAGACCTTGCGGTCTGATTGCTTTTTGTGTATATTATTATAAATTACTCTCCAAAGCTTTTCCAAAGCCTGTCGTTTGGCAGTGGGGCTGTAACCTGAATGAACTCTTTTGATACGGGGTGTATGAACTCGATATATCTGGCATGTAAGGAGATACTTCCGTCGGGATTAGAGCGCTGTGCACCGTATTTGAGGTCTCCCTTGATAGGGCATCCGATTGATGCCAGCTGGCAGCGTATCTGGTGGTGGCGTCCCGTCTTCAGCTCCACCTCTACAAGGTTGTAGTTCTGCGATGCGGCAATGTGGCGGTAGTATAGGAGCGCATGTTTGCTCCCTTTTACCTCTTTGGGGTATGAGAAACTCTTGTTCATCTTTTCGTTCCTGAGAATCCAGCTGTTTATCTCTCCCTCTGCCGGCATCGGCCGGCCTTTGGTTATTGCCCAGTAGATTTTCTTCACGTTACCGTCGCGGAACATGCTGTTCAGCCTTTCAAGCGCTTTGCTTGTCTTTGCGAACACAACGACTCCGCTCACGGGGCGGTCAAGGCGGTGGGGCAGTCCGATGAATACATTGCCGGGCTTTGCGTATTTCTCCTTTATGTATTGTTTCATTGTGTCGCACAGCGACTTGTCCCCGGTCTTGTCACCCTGTACAATCTCGCCGGCAGCCTTGTTTATGACTATTATGTGGTTGTCCTCGTAAAGTACGTTCATTGCTGGTCGCTGTTTTTACCTGTGTATTCAAGTGCGCTGAGGATGACTTTCTTCGTGAACTCCCTTACAAACTCGTCATCGTTGTTCTTGTTCATTATACCGCTGATGAAAGGCATCTCGATTCCTTTTAGACAGAAATGCAGGAACCTCGCAGCAAGGTCTGGGCTGTCGGTGTTGAAGATGCCCTTCTGCTTTCCCTCTTCTATCACGCGGCGGAAAAGTGCAATCTCCTTTGTGTCGAAACTTTTTCGTATGTGTTCTACAATAAGGATGTAGTCGGAGTGAAGGCAGCTGTTGCGGCGTACGATGCTGCGTGTCGCCTGCAGACGGACGAATATCAGTTTTACAATCTTCTTGTCCGGGGTAAGGTCTGACATTGCGACCTTTGTGATAGCTGTGGAGATTTTCTTTACTTCCATCTCTATTGATGCCTCAAGCAGCTCCTCTTTGCTTTGGAAGTAGGTATAGACAGTACGACGGCTCTTGTTTGCGGCCTGGGCAACGTCGGACATGGTGATGTTCCCGATACCTTGCTGCGCAAAGAGCTTTCTGGCTACCTTGATTATGAGTTCTCTGGTTTCGATATTTGACATTGTCATTGTTGAATTTGTTGCAAAATTACACAAAACGAAGTGTTTGTGCAATTGAATTTGTGTTAAAAAACTTGTAAAATGAACTTTTTTGAGAAAAAGTTGCCCGAAAATTTGGAGCGTAATGTTTTTTGGTGTACTTTTGCATCAGTTTTAAAAACCGCATCGCGGGGTGGAGCAGTGGTAGCTCGTTGGGCTCATAACCCAAAGGCCGGAGGTTCGATCCCTTCCCCCGCTACTTTAAGGAGAACGAAAGTTCTCCTTTTTTGTTGCTTTTTTTTAAAAATGTGTCATTTTTGAAAAATAAACGGTTTAAATTCTTTGTTCACGTTTTTAATTTATATCTTCGCATATCAATAGAGCCAAGAGTGAACAATTATCCCCTTTCCTCTATTTATATAAGAAAAGGTACATTTTCCAAAATAATAGTATAATGAAAACACGTCTTGAACATGATTCTTTAGGCGAGATTCAGGTCCCTGCCGATGCGTATTATGGCGTACAGACTCTGCGCGCTATGGTTAATTTCAAGGATATCAGCGGTATCACTATCGGTGATCATCCTTACTATGTAAAGGCTCTTGCAATGGTAAAGTGGGCTGCTGCCCATGCCAATATGTCACTCGGCACTCTTGACGAGGAGATTGGTGTTGCCATCAAGAAGGCTTGTGAAGAGATTATCGAGGGTGCTTTTATTGATCAGTTCCCGGTTGACCTCATCCAGGGTGGTGCAGGAACATCAACCAATATGAACATCAATGAGGTTGTAGCTAACCGCGCACTTGAGATCCTCGGTCACAACAAGGGTGAGTATCAGTATTGCCACCCCAATGACCATGTGAACCTTTCTCAGTCAACAAACGACGCTTACCCCACTGCTTTCAAGCTCTGTTTTATCCTCCACAATGAGGATCTTGTGCGTGAATTGAAATGCCTTGTTAAGGCTTTCCGTGCGAAGGGTAAGGAGTTTGTGAATGTCCTCAAGATGGGACGTACACAGTTGCAGGACGCTGTGCCAATGACATTGGGACAGGAGTTCGAGGCATTTGCAGTTACCCTTGAAGAGGAGGTGAGCCGCTTGAATGAGATGGCACGCCTGTTCCTTGAGGTAAATATGGGTGCAACAGCTATCGGTACCGGTATCAATACAGAGCCTGGATATGCACAGGCTTGCGTCGATGCCCTGCGCGTAATCTCTGGTAAGGAGTTCGTGCTTGCGGGTAACCTTGTCGAGGCTACTCCTGATGCAGGTTCTTCTGTAATGTACTCTTCTGCCTTGAAGCGCCTTGCAGTAAAGCTTTCCAAGGTATGTAACGATTTGCGTCTGTTGTCAAGTGGTCCACGTTGCGGTCTCAACGAGATTAATCTGCCTCCGATGCAGCCGGGCTCAAGTATAATGCCGGGTAAGGTGAATCCTGTTATCCCCGAGGTGGTCAACCAGATATGTTTCCGTGTTATCGGTAATGATCTTACTGTTACTTTCGCAGCCGAGGCCGGTCAGTTGCAGCTCAATGTCATGGAGCCAGTGATTGTTCACGCTATTATCTCTTCTATCCGCATGCTTCTGCGTGGTCTGACACGTCTGCGCGTTCTCTGTGTTGATGGCATTACAGCCAATGAGGGACATTGCAAGGAGTTGGTATTGGGCAGTATCGGTATTGTTACTGCGCTTAACCCGGTTCTCGGATACGAGAACAGTGCAAAGGTTGCCAAACGTGCTCTCAAGGAGAACCGCAGTGTGTACGATTTAGTTCTTGAGGAGGGTCTCCTCTCTAAGGAAGAGCTTGATGAGCTTCTCCGTCCCGAGAATATGATTGCACCGCACAAGATGCCGCATAAGAAGTTCTGAAAATTATAAACACAAGAATGGGAGCGCTGCAGCGCTCCCATTCTTGTGTTTATATATTCTGGCTTCAGTAAATCTTGGTGAGTGGAAATAACCCCTTTGGTATTGTTTGTTATAACGGTTCCGTGTTGGCTTACTTTTTGTTGTAGCGTTTGTTCAATCCTGCTACTATCTCCATTGTGATGTCATATGCGCTGTTTGCGTATAGTATGTTGTCTCCGATTTTTGTCAGTATGAAATCGTATCCTTTTGTCTTGTTGTGCTCAAGGATGTAGTTGTTTATGGAATCTCTCAATTCTTTGCTTCTTGCCATATTCTCACTCTCAAGCTGCATGAAAAGCTCTTCGCGCAGTTTTATGAACTCCTGCTCCTTGTTTATTATTTTATCACGCTCTTCAATGAATCGCTCTTCGCTTGAAAAGGCTTTGGCGTTGCACTTGTATTCGAACTCGGATATTTCGGTCTCAAGTGTTTTGCGTTTGCTGTCAAGGGTTGTGTTTATTTTTGTCTCCTTGCTTATCATCTCCTTGTTTATGTCAAGCGCGAATTCGTAGCGATACATGATTGTGTCAAGGTTGACATATACAATCTTGATGCCTCTTGTTGAACCTGTGTCTATAGTACAATTGCTTTGTGTCCTGCTTTGTACTTCTGGCTTGTCACTGCACTGGGTAAACATTATGATGCATATTGATGCAAGGATTGTCAGGAATAGTGGTTTTATGTTTCTCATATGTTCTTAAATGTTTGTAGTGAGCTTTCTCTTTTAATGGCAGGGTATCAATGTCTTGAGGTCTCGCTTACCCTCATCGGATTATCCCTACGGGCATCCTTGTCTTGGGACTGTACGCATTTGATGCCTCTTCTGCGCATCTCCCTGTTGCCACCGACGTGTGTGTTTGGGAACTTGCCGTTCTTTTTGATTATTATTGTTATTGCAAGGAGTGCGAAACTTATTGCAATTATTAACAAAGTAATTAGTAAAGTCTTGAACATTTCAATTATATTTGTGAGTAAAATAATACCCGAAAGACTGTTGTGCTCCGGGATGTGGTAGCCCGCATTCACGCAATGCTTTCTAAAGTTGGGGAGTTTGTCTAAATTACAAATCCTTCAAATTGTTCGCAAATATAGCTTTTTTGTCTTCTCGGCATTTATTTGTTTACGTAAAAAAAGTAAAAAAAGACGTTGATATTGATTGAATTAATATAATTTTAGAAATCCAAAATGTAATTAACAAATTTAAACAAATAGAATATGGAAAATTTGCATTTGCAGCCTCAAGCTGTTTTTGATTATTTCTTGCAGATATGCAAGATTCCTCATGGTTCAAAGAACGAGAGTGAAATTTCGGCATTCCTACAGAATTTCGGCAAGGAGCTTGGATATGAGACAATTGCTGACAGTGTGGGAAATGTCCTGGTGAAGAAGCCTGCTTATCCTGGTTTCGAGAACCGCAAGACAATAATCTTGCAGAGTCACATGGATATGGTGTGTGACAAGCGTCCCGATGTGGAGCACGATTTTACAAAAGACTCCATCAAACCTTATGTTGATGGCGAGTGGCTCAAGGCTCAGGGTACGACTCTTGGTGCCGATAACGGTATCGGTGTTGCCGCAGCAATGGCTGTGCTTGCAGACAAGAGCCTGAAACACGGTCCGGTGAACTGTCTGTTTACAATTGACGAGGAAACGGGCCTGACAGGTGCCGAGGCTCTCTCTCCCGAGCTTTTGCAAGGTGATATTCTTGTGAACCTGGACTCTGAGGATGAGGGTGAAATCTTTATCGGCTGTGCTGGCGGTGTATGCAACTATGCAGAGTTCAAGCATGTGAGAACACGTATATCGGGTGATATGTTCTACATGAAGGTGGATGTCAACAGCCTTACAGGCGGTCACTCCGGTGATGATATAAGCAAAGGCCGTGCCAATGCGAACAAACTGTTGAGCCGCTTCTTGTTGCAGGTGTCCCAAAAATATGAGTTCTATCTTTGTGAAATCAGCGGAGGTAGTCTCCATAATGCAATTCCGCGTGATGCATCGGCTGTGTTTGCTGTGCAGAGTGCTGACAAGGAGGCTGTGCGTGTCGATTTCAATGTGTTCGCGGCACAGGTTCAGGACGAGTACAGTGCAACGGAGCCTAACATGAAGTTTACTTTGCAGAGTACAGATCCTGTCAACAATGTCATTGACCCTGTAGTTGCCAAGAATCTTTTGTGCTCTTTGCACGCAGTCTTCAATGGAGTGTTTGCAATGAGTCAGGATGTGCCGGGTCTTGTTGAGACATCAAGTAACCTTGCTTCTGTAAAGCGTACAAGCGAAAATGTCATTACGGTAACAACAAGCCAGCGCAGTTCAATAGAATCGGCAAGGGATAATGTCTCTTCGGCTGTGCGCACGGCGTTTGAACTCGGAGGTGCTACCGTAACCACAAAGGGACAGTATCCAGGTTGGAAACCAAATATGAAATCAGAGATCCTCAAGGTTGCCTGCGATACATACAAGCAGCTTTTTGGCGAGGATGCAAAGATAAAGGCAATCCATGCAGGTCTTGAGTGCGGTCTTTTCCTTGAGAAGGCTCCTCACCTCGATATGATATCTTTCGGTCCCACAATGCGTGGCGTACATTCTCCTGATGAGCGTCTTGATATTGCGTCTACCGGACGTTGGTGGCAGCATCTCCAGCTCCTTTTGGAGAATGCTCCTGTAAAGTGATTGTGTATGTGTAATAAATTTGCACTTTCATCGTTAATAATGTAATATGTATTTTACGATGAAAAGATTCTTGCAAATAACGATATCAGTAATGTCGGTACTCCTCGCTGCATGCAGCGAGGATGCCGACTTTTCTGCAAGCCCGTCATTGAGGCTCGAGTTCTCACGTGATACAATCGCCTTTGATACTCTCTTCACGACAGTCGGTTCACCTACAGCCGGTCTTGTCGTGCGCAACCGTAACAGCGATGCCCTGCGCATCAGCAATGTGAGGCTTGGCAGTGGCGGCTATTCAGGGTTCAGTGTACTCGTAGACGGACAGTACGGCTCTTCAATGAGCGACCTTGAGATAAGGGGCAAGGACAGTATCTTTGTGTATGCGGCTGTAGAGTTGGAGCGTAATGGTGCCGATGTGCCGCTGATGGTGAAGGACTCGCTTATATTCACTCTTGAGAGCGGTGTGCAGCAGCAGGTTACGTTGTTGGCATACGGCCGTGATGTCACATTTATGCGCGGCGAGGTTTTGGCATCTGATAGCTTGCTTCCCGGTGGACATTATGTTGTATATGACAGCCTTGTCGTTGCACCTGATGTCACCCTTGCGCTTGGGAAAGGAACGACTCTCTATTTCCACGATAAGGCATTCCTGCGTGTAGAGGGTACTCTCGATGCCTGCGGCTCTCTTGAACAACCTGTGGTGATGCGTGGTGACAGGACGGATAATATGTTCTCTTATCTGCCATACGACCGTGTGCCGGGTCAGTGGGGTGGTGTCGTGTTCTCCTCAACAAGCAACAATAACCGTCTGTTGCACTGCGATATCCATAGTGCGAACTATGGTGTGGTGGTGGAACAGGGCGATACAGCGTTGAACCGCTTGACAATAGAATCCTCAAAGCTTTACAACTTCAAGGGCAATGCGCTGGAACTCAATATGTCCCGTGCGTCGGTCGCTAATTCTCTCATTGCCAATGCAAAAGGTAACTGCGTGAAAGTGGTAGGCGGTGATGTGTCATTTGTACATTGTACTATTGCTAATTTCTATGTGTGGGAGCAACGCGATGTGGCATTGGCGTTGCATAACAGCATTGAGGGTATTCCCGCTCCGTTGCGTGGTGCTTTCTTCAGCAACTGCATAATAACAGGGTCGCGTGATGACGAGGTGATGGGCTACCTTACGAACCTGGGAGATACTGTCCCCGATTGTATAAACTACTATTTCGAGAATTCGCTCATTAATACTTATGCCGAAGGTGACAGCTGTTTTGTGAACAACTCGTACGACAACACCCCGCTTGGCAAGGACCATTTCCGTGTCATAGACCATGAGACATTCTATTACGATTTCCATTTGGGGTGTGACTCGACAATGGCGACGGGCCGTGCATCGGATGCTTATCTTGAGTCTTTGCCTTATGATCTTGACGGTGTGTTGCGTCAGGCCGGTGCGGTCGATGCCGGCTGTTATCAGTATGTGCCAGTAGAAGAAGAGGAAGGTGAGTGACGTTATCTCTTTTTAATGATAATGGTTGTTGCGATAGGCCTGTGGTCCGATGCAGTAGGCTCTTCAATTACTCTTGAATCAACTGCTTTGATCTCCCTTCCACATTTCTTTTTTGCTGCAATGTAGTCGATTGTTACGCTCGGCTTGTCTGCCGGGAATGTCGGCTCTTCATTGGGGGCTATGATTTCCCAATTGCGCGACAATCCTTTGATGAAAGGCGATTGGGGGCTGTCGTTCATGTCGCCGGCAATTATGAAAGGCTTTTTGCTCTCCATTGCAATGCTGTCAATGATTTCAAGCGATGCCATACGGTCCTCTTCGTTCAGTGACAGGTGTGTGCAGGCAAACTGCAGTCCGGGGTATTCGGCAATGAGTATGGTGCGTTTCTCTTCGCGTCCGGGTAGAACTGAACGGTAAGTGGCTATGGCTTTTTTGCGTGACAGTATTGCCACTCCGTATTTCCCGCCATCATATTCTATTGCCGTGCTGTAGTATGCGTGCATTTTGCAAAGTATGGCGAGGGTATCTGCAATATCTACCCCTTTGCTGCGGCGGGTTATGCTGTCCACTTCCTGAATGGCAATGATGTCGGCACCGCTGTTTCTTATGACATCTGCAGTGCGCTTTATGTCATGAATGTTGTCCAATCCCTTGCAATTCCTTATGTTGTAGCTCATTATGCGCAGGGTGTCCTGTGCTTCTGTGCTTATGGTCGTAAGTAGCAATAAAAACAGTGTTGTAAAGGCTTTACTCATGGTGGTATGGCAGTTTGTTTATGATTGTATATGCCCTGTAAAGCTGTTCCACAAAGAGCAGACGTATCATCTGGTGCGAGAATGTCATCTTTGAGAGCGACAGTTTCTCATGTGCCGCTTCGTATACCTTCGGTGCAAAGCCGTAAGGGCCACCGACAATGAAGATAAGCCTCTTTGTCGATATGTTCTGTTTGTGCTCAATCCATGCAGCGAACTCCGTGCTGCGGTACTCCTTGCCGCCCTCGTCAAGCAGCACCACGCGGTCGCCCGGTTGCAATGACTTGAGGATGAGTTCACCTTCCTGTTCTTTCTGTTGTGCCTCGCTAAGTTTCTTGGCATTCTTCAGTTCAGGTATGACCGATATCTCGAACTGTGTAAAATGGCTCACCCTTTGGGTGTAGTCCTGTATTCCGGCTGTTATGTTGTTGTCGACGGTACGGCCCACGACAAGTAGTGTAATCTTCATTTTGTACTTTTAAATTTCGTTGCGAAGATAAACAAAAAAGCCTTTGCTTTTGCACTAATTGTGGGAATTGTATATCTTCGCAGAAAATAGATAGTAAAAACAGATAATACTATGAATGTAAAAGACGAACTTATCGATAGACTTATCGACCTTGCATTTGCCGAGGATATCGGCGACGGTGACCACACAACGCTTTCAACCATCCCTGCCGATGCTATGGGAAAGAATATGCTCCTGATAAAGGAAGACGGCGTGCTTGCCGGTGTTGAGATGGCAAAGCGTATCTTCGCGCGTTTTGATGAGGCTCTTCAGGTTGAGGTGCTCATTGAGGATGGCGCCGAGGTAAAGAAGGGTGATATTGCAATGTACGTTACCGGCAGTGTGCGCTCGCTGTTGCAGACAGAGCGCCTGATGCTAAACGTCATGCAGCGTATGAGCGGTATCGCCACTATGACACGCCGTTATGTGAAGGAGCTTGAGGGTACCGGTACCCGCGTACTCGATACGCGCAAGACAACTCCGGGTATGCGCATCATGGAAAAGGAGGCTGTACGCATAGGTGGCGGTGTTAACCATCGCATAGGTCTTTTCGATATGATTCTCATCAAGGATAACCACGTTGATTTTGCAGGCGGCATCGAGCAGGCTGTTTCACGTGCCAAGGAGTACTGTAAGGCCTGTGGTAAGGACCTGAAGATTGAGGTTGAGGTGCGCACGCTTGAGGACTTGCAGAAGGTAATAGATATGGGTGGCGTGCAGCGAATCATGTTCGATAACTTCGACACCGAGAAGACCCGAAAGGCTGTGGAGATGGTTGCCGGCCGTTACGAGACTGAGTCATCGGGCGGTATCACTTTCGATACCTTGCGTGACTATGCTCTCTGCGGTGTTGACTTTATCTCTGTAGGTGCTCTCACTCACTCTGTGAAAGGTCTTGATATGAGTTTCAAGGCGGTGAAGTGATGCCGTTTGTTGACATATAGTTTCTCTTTGCTGATTTTATTGTCGCAGTGACAAATTAATGTGTAAATTGCACAACATAAGCAAAAGATGAAATGGCCTGGAATATAAAGAAAATAACAGTCGAGTATCTGATATATCTCCTTTTCTGGAGTATCTTGCTGTTGTCGCCGGTTCTGGGTTCTATTATCAAGGATGTCTCTTTCTTCCCTACTTTTGAAGAGATGTTGTCCTTCTGGAAGTTCTTGCTTCCGGCATTGCTGCTGTTTGTCCTGAACAATAATGTACTTATGCCTTTCCTTCTTTATAAAAAGAGGGGAAGGCTTTTTGTGCTCTATCTGCTGTGTATAATAGTGGCGTGCACCATTGTATATATATCTTTTCCTTTGGAGGAGCCACCTGGAATAGACAATGTCAAGATTCCGGTAAAACGCGAGGTTTGGGGGTTCTTTGTCAATCCGCGTAATGTGCAGATATTGATAGCAGTGTTTGTACTTGTGTTCAATATCTGTATAAGGCTTTTTTTCTTTACAGTACGTCGTGATGAGCATCTTAAGGAACTTGAAAAGGAACACTTGCGTTCAAGTCTCGAGTATCTCCGTTATCAGATAAATCCTCATTTCTTCATGAATACCTTGAATAATATCCATGCCTTGATTGATATTGACAAGGATAAGGCCAGGATTGCAGTCCAGGAGTTTTCGACGATGATGCGGTATGTACTTTATGATACGTCAGCATCTTCTGTTCCGTTGGAGAAGGAGGTACTATTCATGAACGGATATATTGACCTTATGCGTCTGCGCTACACCGACAAGATTGAGATAAGGACATCTTTTGAAAATGATACCCGAGGGATATTTGTCCCGCCGATGCTTTTCATGCAGTTTGTTGAGAATGCTTTCAAGCATGGTGTTACATATAAGAAGAAAACTGTGATAGACGTTGCTCTCCGCATTGACGATGCGTGTGAAATGATTCTATTTACATGCAGGAATACAGTGCTTGGCAATCCTGCAAGGCTGTTGCATCCAGTGCAAGGCGGAATAGGTGTAGAGAATGCAAGGAAGCGTCTTGAGTTGCTGTTTGGAGAGATGGCGGCAATGCGTATATACAATGACGGTGATTGGTATAATGTTGAAATTAAAATTCCAATAAGATATGATAAGGTGTATAATAGTAGATGACGAGCCGTTGGCAGTGGTTCAACTGGAGAAATATGTGGAACGTATCTCCTTCCTGGAGTGCGTGGGTGTATGTAACAGTGCATCTGAGGCCTCGGAGCTGTTGATGCGTGAGCCGGTGGACGTAATGTTTCTTGATATCAATATGCCCGATGTGAGCGGTATGCAGTTCGTGCGTTCCTTGGCTAACCCTCCGTTGGTGGTGTTTACTACAGCTTATTCGGAATATGCCCTTGAAGGTTTCAAGGTAGATGCTGTGGATTATCTTCTAAAACCCATAGGCTTTGAGGATTTCCTGCATGCTGCGAACAAGGTGCAGGCAATGCTTCGAGCATTACATTCGGCTCATGATGCATCACCTCTGCTTTCTTATGCTGATGATTCTCTATTTGTCAAGTCTGATTACCGTATAGTTCGTGTCCCGCTTAACTCCATTGTGTATGTGGAGAGTATGAGCGAATATGTGCGCATTTTTGTTGAGGGCAAGTCCAAACCGATAATCTCCTTGCTCAGTATGAAAAAGATAGAGGAGGTTCTGCCATCCGATGTGTTTATGCGTGTGCACCGTTCTTATATAGTCAACTTGTGCAAGATAAAGGAAGTTTCCAAGATGCGTATAATATATGACGGCGATGTCTCTGTTCCAGTCGGCGACATGTACAAGGATGCTTTCTATGATTATATCGAAAGAAGGTTTGTAGGCAAGAACCATTGATTCATATTCTTCTTTGCAGGGGTAGGGAACTATTCCGTACTCTCCTTTGTTCTGTATGTGTCAAAACTTAGGAACAATGGAACATGATGATTTTATGCGTCAGGCGATAGCTTTGGCTGTTGAGAATGTGAATAATGGCGGTGGTCCTTTCGGGGCTGTGATTGTAAAAGATGGTAGGGTGGTGGCAACAGGAGTGAATAGGGTTGTGCCCAATAACGATCCCACGGCACATGCCGAGGTCAATGCCATAAGGTCGGCTTGTGTCAAACTGGGTACGTTCAATCTGGGCGGTTGCGTGCTGTATACTTCATGTGAACCATGTCCCATGTGTCTTGGAGCGATATATTGGGCACATCTCGACAAAATTTATTACGGGGCTACGCAATATGATGCTGCTGCGGTGGGTTTTGACGACTCCTTCATTTATCGCGAATTGGAATTGAAACCGGCCGGGCGTAATAAGCCGGTGGAGAATATCCTGCATGATGAGGCGCAGGCTCCATTTGATGCGTGGCGTAGCAAGGCTGATAAAGTGGAATATTGATAACTTCAAAAGGAAGGAGGGCACTTTTGTTGTCCTCTTTATCTTATATCAATTTCATATGTGTCGTATACGACGCCTCGCCCGCCTAGTCCTTCTTTTTGTGCTATAAGTCCTTTGTTGAGGTAACGTCCTCCCTCCTCAACTGATATTCCAAAATCAAGGTATTCAAAGTGGGCAAATCTCTCTTTAATAAGGTAACCGTACAAATAGTCAAGAACACCTATCCTACGTCCCTCATCTGTTGTGCTTGTATATTGGGTGTGGACAACATTCTTCATTATATACATCACCACGCCTCCTAAGGTGGTGCCGTCACAATCTGTTACCCTGAAAAGTCTGATATTCTCGGGAAAACGGCTGTGAAGTAATTCTATCTCTTTGAGGCTATGTACTGGACTTACCTCGTATTTGTTCTGAAGCCTCTGTGCAAGAACGTTCCAAAATGCAGCAAAATTGCTGTCTTCTATGATACTCAAGCGACTTTTTGTGGCTCCTGTCAACTTGCGGCGTCCTTTAAAAGGTAATGCATCACTCAATTTTATCGTAGATGATATCTTGCGTTCAATGAGTATTGCGTCATTCCTGAAAAGTGCATACAAGTCCTCGTCGCTGGGGTATTGGTGGTAGATGTATGGTATGGTCTTGTAGATGATCTTCTTTGCGGTTGTATTCTCGCGGTAGTGTGCAAGAATTGCTTGTAACATCTCCAGTATCATTACAGCTGTAGCTTCCTTGTCTGTGATTAGGCTGCCGTATGTGAGTCCTCCATGAGAGATTACAGCCTCTTTGTCGCTGTGAAGGGTAGCGGGGAACAGCGCACGCAACTTTCCGTCGCAAATAAGCATCAGCGAACAGTCGGTAAACCTCTCTTTGTGATAGTCCATGTAATCCCGTTCAAAAAGAAATGTGCCGTTCTTTGAGTTTCTTACGAAACAGTCCCATGTCTCTTTGTGGCAGTCGCTGTATTTGATGATTTCTATCTGCATTGAAGGAGTGATTTTGTTCTTTATGTTGCTAATTGCGGTCGTTTTGGCTGTAAATAAGCTGTACATTTATGTGCTTCTACCACAAAGATACTCTATTGTTGTTGAAAAAACTACTTTTTTGAAAAATAATTCCTGCAATGCTTGCGTATTTCAGGGAATAGTACTACCTTTGCATCGCAAAATAAGGGCGTAAGCTATTCAAAATGGAAGTTTGGGTGAGTGGCTGAAACCAGCAGTTTGCTAAACTGCCGTACGGGTTACCGTACCGGGGGTTCGAATCCCCCAGCTTCCGCTTATTTTTGCATGGCGCTTTCGTCTAGTGGCTAGGACACATGCCTCTCACGCATGGAACACGGGTTCGATTCCCGTAGGCGCTACCAAAAAGCAGAGCAGTTACTCGCAAGGGTGACTGCTTTTTTGTTACATTTCTATTAAAACTGTCCATTTTTTATGGTCATTCAAAGGTTATTTCCTACCTTTGTAGGGCAAAAAGAAAAATCTTAAACATGAATACCTATAACAACATCACCGCAGAAGAGATACAGGAGGACATGCGCTACCTGCAATTGCTGGCGCACCGCTATCCCACCATTGCTGATGCAAGTACGGAAATCATCAACTTGCAAGCTATCCTGAACCTGCCCAAAGGAACCGAACACTTCCTGGCCGACCTGCACGGCGAACACGAGGCTTTCCAACACGTGCTTCGCAATGCCAGTGGCTCGGTCAAGCGGAAAGTGAACGAAATATTCGGCAACACCCTGCGCGAATCGGAGAAAAAGGAGTTGTGTACGCTCATCTATTACCCCGAGCAAAAGTTGCAACTGGTCAAAAATCGCGAAAAGGACTTGGAGGACTGGTACATGACGACGCTGAACCAATTGGTGCGCGTGTGTCAGAATGTGTCGTCCAAATATACCCGCTCCAAGGTTCATAAGGCCCTGCCCCAGGAGTTTGCCTACATCATCCAAGAGCTGATGCACGAATCATCCGTAGAGCCTAACAAGGCGGCCTACATCAATGTCATCATCAGCTCCATCATCGAGACACGACGGGCCGATGACTTCATCATCGCCTTGTGCAACCTTATCCAGCAACTCACCATCGACCGTCTCCACATTGTGGGCGACATCTACGACCGAGGCCCGGGAGCACACATCATCATGGACACCCTGTGCGACTATCACCACTTCGATATCCAATGGGGAAACCACGACATCCTCTGGATGGGAGCCGCCGCCGGAAACGATGCCAGCATGGCCAACGTGTTGCGCCTCTGTATGCGCTATGGAAACTTGGCAACTTTGGAAGACGGGTACGGCATCAACCTCCTCCCCTTGGCCACCTTCGCCATGGAGACGTATGCCGACGACCCGTGCACGCTCTTTGGCCCCAAGATTGACGAAAACGACACGACACACAATGCCAAGACACGCCGTCTGATGGCGCAGATGCACAAGGCTATCAGCATCATACAGTTCAAGTTGGAGGCCGCGATCATCAACCGCCGGCCGGACTTCGACATGGATGACCGACGCCTGCTTCACCACATCGATTTCGACCGGGGAGTATTTGTACTCGATGGCAAGGAGTACGAAATGAACGACACCTTCTTCCCCACCATCGACCCGAAGGATCCCTATCGCCTCAGCGCTGAAGAGGAAGAAATCATGCAGAAAATCCACCACTCATTCGTCACCTGCGAAAAGTTGAAGAAGCACATGCGCTGTATGCTGAAGAACGGATGCATGTACAACGTGTGCAACTCCAACTTGCTCTTCCACGCTTCCGTCCCCCTCAATGCCGATGGCTCATTGAAAGACGTGCTCATCGACGGGAAATATTACAAAGGAAAAGCCATGCTGGAGAAGGTCGGACGCCTCATCCGCTCGGCCTTCAACGAAGACACCGCATCCGAAGAGCGCCTCTTTGCCCGCGACTACATGTGGTACTTGTGGTGTGGCAAGGATGCTGCCCCCTTCGACAAAGACAAGATGTCCACCTTCGAGCGTTACTTCATCAAGGACAAGACATTGCATAAGGAGACAAAGGGCTACTACTACACCTTGCGCAACGACGAAAAGGTGTGCGACATGCTGCTCGACGAATTTGGCGTAGAGGGCCGCCATCGCCATATCATCAACGGACACGTGCCCGTAAAGACGCTGAAAGGCGAAAACCCCATCAAAGCCAACGGCAAACTATTGGTCATCGATGGAGGATTCAGCAAAGCCTACCAACCGGAAACGGGTATTGCCGGATACACCCTCGTTTACCATTCACGCGGTATGCAGCTCGTCCAACACGAGCCTTTCACTTCTACACAAAAGGCCATCGAAGAGGGACAGGACATCAAATCGACCACCCTGCTCGTAGAGTTGAGCCAGCAACGCGTAATGGTGCGCGACACCGACGAGGGACGCTCCTTGGCCAAGCAGATTACCGACCTCAAGCGCCTGCTCGTTGCCTACCGCAAAGGATTCATTAAAGAACAAGGAAAATAGGAGACTATCCCCTTGCCCCTCCTTGTGAGAGAGGGAAATAAATTCTCTCATTTACAACCTCTATAACCAATCCTGTACTATATCAGTAAACCTATGGTTACAAAAGTCAATAAGAAATCTTCTCTATCTACTTCCCTCCCTCACTGGGAGGGGCAAGGGGGAGAGTCCACCTTTCTCAACCTCGTAAAAGCCCGCTACTCAGTGCGTAGCTACACCGACCAAGCGATAGAAAAAGAAAAGTTGGATTACATCATGGAATGCGTACGCCTGGCTCCTTCGGCCGTAAACTTCCAACCATGGAAATTCTACATTGTAGAGAGTGACGAAGCAAAGAGCAAACTCTGCCAATGCTACACGCGCGAATGGTTTGCCACTGCACCGCTCTACATCATGGCTTGCGCCGACCACACCCAATCATGGAAACGCCGCCACGAAGGGAAAGACCATGCTGACGTGGACATCAGCATAGCCGTCGAACACCTCTGCTTGGCCGCTACCGAACAAGGGCTTGGCACCTGCTGGGTGTGCGCCTTCGATGCCGCCTTGTGCAAAAATCTCTTCGATTTGCCCGAACATCTCGAACCTATCGCCCTTATCCCCCTCGGCTATCCGGCCGACGAAGCCAAAGAAAAAAGCAGAAAGGCAATGGAAGAAATAGTGTTCAAATTATGAATATTATGAATCTGTGAATTATAAATTCTGAATTATGAAAAAAGCTCCATTCAGAATTTATAATTCACAAACTCTCTCCCATCCGCATACTTCTCCAGAAGAGCTTTCATGTAGTCAATCGTCTCTTGCAGATGAACCGCGTCTCCATCATATCCGTTTACGATGGCCAACAGGTGCGTAGTTTCGAGAGAGAGTTTCGTACGTTCATTGTCACTTGTGGGAGTACCCACACCGCCCACCGCATCGCGATAGACAGGCATTCCTTCGATGTTCAACTCTCCACGACCGATGCCCTCGTACGGTTCGCCCGCACGACCAATGCCAAGGGTCAGTGTATCACCCTCGAACTTGTCCGCATCAAACCCTCCGATAGAGTATCCCGAAGCTATGGAGACAAGGTTTATCAAATCTACGATGGTATCTACCCTGTAAAGTTCAAGCCCTCGCAAAAGACGGCGACAGAGCGCTTCACTCGACGGACGATACCGGCTCGGATCCTTTCCACACCGCTTGTAAGCCGTGCGAGTCGCCTGTATGGAAGGCATTTCCTTGATGGAGTCAACCGTATATTTCTCTCTGTACTCCAAAGTGAAACGTCCAATCTCCTTCCACAAAGATTCGCTATACGGAGTATTCGCCACCGTAGCCTCCAACGCCATCCCTTTAAATTCAGGACACGCCCGTTTGATTTCTTCCGAACATTGAATGTGTATCATACCATCTGCCACACCTCATTGTTTGCACAAGAGATTCTATTTGTCTTTAGCCCAAACTCTTCTCAATCACTTCATCCGGAAGATTGTAGTTCATCAAGTTTCCAGCAAGATATTGATCATAAGAAGCCATATCAACAAGACCATGACCTGACAGATTGAAAAGGATAACCTTCTCTTCACCCGTCTCGATGCATTTCTTGGCCTCGCGCACGGCCGCCGCAATGGCATGGCACGATTCGGGGGCAGGGATAATGCCCTCGGCTTGAGCAAAGAGGCAACCAGTTTCAAAAGTCTCAAGTTGAGGTATATCAACGGCTTCCATCAAACCATCTTTCAACAACTGGGAAACAATGACACCTGCACCATGGAAACGAAGTCCGCCCGCATGAATATTGGCAGGAGCAAATTTGTGACCGAGTGTATACATGGGAAGCAAAGGAGTATATCCTGCCTCATCGGCAAAGTCATATTGGAACTTTCCACGAGTGAGTTTGGGACATGAAGCGGGTTCGGCAGCTATAAAGCGAGTCTTACGTCCCTCCTTGATGGTATGACGCATAAAGGGGAAACTGATGCCTGCAAAGTTTGAACCTCCACCGAAGCATCCGATGACCACATCAGGATATTCACCAGCCATTTCCATTTGCTTTTCTGCTTCAAGACCAATTATGGTTTGGTGCAAAGAGACATGGCTAAGTACAGAGCCAAGCGTATATTTGCAATTGGGAGTCGTACGTGCCAATTCAATAGCTTCAGAGATAGCAGTACCCAAAGAACCTTGGTGGTTGGGTGTCTGTGTAAGGATATCCTTACCTGCGCGGGTAGACATTGAGGGCGAGGGAGTCACCTGTGCACCGAATGTCTGCATGATGCTACGTCTGTAAGGTTTCTGTTCATAGCTGATTTTCACCTGATAAACAGCAGCTTCAAGACCAAAAAGCTTGGCGGCATAAGACAATGCTGCCCCCCACTGACCTGCACCCGTCTCAGTAGTCACGTTAGTGACACCTTCCTGTTTGCAATAATAGGCTTGAGGAATGGCCGAATTGAGTTTGTGAGAACCGATAGGGCTCACACTCTCGTTCTTGAAATAGATGTGTGCAGGAGTACCCAAAGCCTTTTCCAATCCATAGGCACGCACAAGCGGAGTCGAACGCCAATACTTATAATATTCACGCACAGGTTCAGGAATCTCTATCCAAGCATTTTCCTGGTCAAGCTCCTGATGACACAATTCCTTGGCAAAAAGAGGATAAAGGTCTTCAGGCTTGAGCGGTTCCTTTGTCTGCGGATTCAAGGGTGCCATGGGCTTGTTCACCATGTCGGCCTGAATATTGTACCAATAGCGGGGTATATCGTCCTCGGAGAGGAAAAATCTTTTCTGTTTCGTGCTCATAATTCTTTCAATTTGTTATTTGAAGCCGCAAAAATACATAAAAATGTCATATAAACAAAACATAACGGTGATATTTTGTTCACACATGCTCCAACTACGTCTATTTCCATCGAAAAACACAAGGCGCGGATTACATGAACTGACACGGTTCTATACATCTTTCCGTGCAATCCGCGTAATCCGCGCCTTACTCTATTCTGAAAATTTTATTCCCACTCAATCGTAGCCGAAGGCTTCGGCGACATGTCGTAGCAGACACGGTTGATTCCCGGCACTTCCTTGAGGATGCGGTCGGTAATCTTCATCAAAATGGGCCACTCAATCTGCTCGATAGTAGCGGTCATAGCATCCACGGTATTCACGGCACGGATGATGACGGGCCAGTCATACGAGCG
>CALCEC010000077.1 GCA_937900095.1 uncultured Bacteroidales bacterium
TTGTTTAATGTTTTGTCTGTGTTAAAAAGATATTCCCCCTATGGTTTGCAGGTGACCCCCTTTTGTATATTGCCCCCATTTTTGTACCTTTGTACTCTGAAAATCAAATAAGAAACAAACAGAACCTATGCCGAAACCGAACACTCTGCGCGGCTTGCTCGCGCTATCGCCAATAGCGGTACTGCTTACCATATACCTTGTGGGGTCCATTATCGCCGGTGACTTCTACCGCATACCCATTGCCGTAGCATTCCTCGTTTCATCACTTTATGCAATTGCCATAACACGAGGACACAGCCTTAACGAAAGGATTGACTTTTTCTCACAGGGTGCAGCGAACACACGAATAATGTACATGGTGTGGATATTCGTGCTTGCAGGAGCATTCGCCGAGGTTACAAAGGCTATGGGAGCAATTGACTCAACCGTAGCCATAACGCTGAACACCATTCCTGCGAACTACCTGCCTGCAGGCATATTCATCGCCACATGTTTTGTATCGCTATCCATAGGCACATCGGTAGGTACGATAGTGGCACTTACACCTGTTGTAACGACTATGGCCACGCAGATTGGTTGCGAGGTGGCCTGGCTGGTGGCAATTGTTGTGGGAGGTGCATTCTTCGGCGACAACCTCTCGTTCATTTCAGACACTACCATTGCAGCAACACAGACACAAGGCTGTTCAATGCGCAGCAAGTTCTATACCAACATCATGCTCGTAGCCCCTGCAGCAATAATCACGCTGCTAATATACGCGTTCAGCGGAAACAGCATTGAAGTAATGGAGGTGCCGGCAGTAACGCTTGACAACATTCTCAAGTGCCTGCCCTACATACTGGTAATTATTATGGCGCTGTTCGGGATGAATGTACTTGCCGTGCTTACACTTGGCATTGTATCGGCTGCTGTATTGGGACTGGCATACGGCAACTTTGACGGCATCGAGCTTTTCACACACATGGGTAAAGGCATGATGGGCATGGGAGAGCTCATTATCGTTACAATGCTTGCAGGCGGACTGCTTGAGATTGTACGCGTGAACGGCGGCATCGACTATCTTATACAGATTACCACAGCAAAGCTCAAATCGAAGAAAGGCGCCGAGATGGCAATAACAAGCCTCACAGCCCTTGCAAACGTTTGCACGGCGAACAACACCATTGCCATACTTACGGTAGGTGATATCTCGCGTGACATCGCAAAACAGTTCAACATATCGCCCCGACGTTCGGCAAGTCTCATGGACACGGCATCATGCTTTGTACAGGGAATAATACCATACGGTGCCCAACTGCTCATGGCATCGGGCCTTGCACTTGTATCACCGGTGGCAATAATCCCGTACCTCTACTACCCCATGTGCGTGGGAGCCGCAATAGCGCTTTCAATCATCATTGGACGCCCAAAGAGAAGGTAACCAAAGAAACAGGATAACTTATAACCAATACCATAATCATGAGAAGGATATACACCATTGTACTTGTTGTGCTCGCCATATGCCTGCCGATGACAATACAGGCAAAATCGGAGCATCTGTTGCCACGCCCACAGAAGATCAGCTTAAACGAGAAAGCAAAACCATTCAAGCTCGGACGCAAGGTCAGCATAACAGACAGCAAGGGAGTAAAGGCACTCCGCGCTTTCTTTGAGGAACATGGCTGCAAAACTGACAGCAAAGCCAAAGCAACTGTAACGGTCACATACACCGATGCCATTGAGGGTGCATTTGACCACAAACTCGCAGGTTATGACAACGAGGCATATACCCTTGAAATAAGCACCGATGCAATTGAGATTACAGCCGTGAGCGAGACAGGCGTGATACGCGCTGCGCAGACACTGGCACAGCTTGCCCAGGGTTACAAGGGCAAGCCCAAACTTGAGGCACTGACAATTACCGACTGGCCGGCATTCAAGGTACGCGGATATATGCACGATGTGGGCCGCTCGTTCATCAGCATCGAGACACTTAAGAAGCACGTTGATCTGCTCGCTCGCTTCAAGGTAAACACATTCCACTGGCATATGACCGAGAACCAGGCTTGGCGCTTTGAGATCAAGGCTTATCCGCAGCTCACAAGCAGCGAGTCTATGACACGCTACCCTGGATTGTTCTACACACAGGAGCAGTGCAGGGAGTTGCAGGACTATGCAAAGGAGCGCGGCGTAATTGTTATCCCCGAGATTGACATGCCGGGACACAGCGAGGCATTCACACGTGCAATGGGCTTTGACATGCAGACCGACAAGGGCGTGGCAGTGCTCAAGGAGATTATTGAGGAGGTTGTGAAAGTGTTCCCCGATGCACCCTACATACACATAGGTGCCGACGAGAAATCAATAACCTACCCCGATTTTCTGAAGATAATGACCGATAAGGTACATTCGCTTGGCAAGATGGTTGCCGTGTGGAATCCTATCCGTGGTGTTGCCATAAGCACAAGCACCGGCGCCGACATGACACAGATATGGAGCACCGGCGGTAAGGTCATCAACGGAATGCCCAACATCGACTGCCGCTATAACTACACCAACCATTTTGATGTCTTTGCCGACCTCGTCGGAATATACAAGAGCAACATCTACTATGAGCAGCAGGGAACTCCGAATGTTGCCGGCACAATCTCGGCCTACTGGAACGACCGCAAGACACTCACCGAGGAGGAGATCATTAAACAGAACAATTTCTATGCCAATGTCATTGCGAGTGCCGAGCGTGCCTGGATTGGCGGCGGCAAACGCTACATAGACAACTGCAACAACGGCGGCACAAACGGTGGCGGAGGTACTACCCTCCCCAACAGCGGAGAGGAGTATGAGGAGTTTGCCGATTGGGAACGCCGGTTCCTGTTCCATAAGGAGCAGACGCTCAAGGGTGAGCCGATAGCATACGTGAAACAGGCAAACGTACGTTGGCGCATAACCGAGCCTTTCCCCAACAATGGCAACAAGGAAGCCGTGTTCGCACCCGAGACAGAGGGGCCGAAGGAGAGCTACTCCGTTGACGGCAAGGAGTATAACACATCCGTTGCTACAGGAGCCGGAATTTACTTGCGCCACACATGGGGGAACAACATAATACAGACACACTACGGTGCAACCAACTACAGCAACTGCACCTCATACGCGTGGACATACGTATACAGCCCCAAGAAACAGACTGTAGGCGCACAGATAGAGTTCCAGAACTATGGCCGCAGCGAAAAGGACAAAGCACCCGATGCTGGAAAATGGGACCGCAAAGGCTCAAGAATCTGGATAAATGACAACGAAATACTGCCACCGGCATGGGAGAACACAGGAGTTGCGATAGACAATGAGGTTGACCTGAAAAATGAGAATTTCACCGCACGCAAACCTATTGGGATTGAGCTGCAAAAGGGTTGGAACAAGGTATTCATCAAACTTCCATATGTACCTGCAGAGGGAGTACGCCTTAACAAATGGATGTTTACATTCGTGCTTACAGACCTCAATGGAGATAGTGCGGTGGAAGGGTTGGTATACTCCCCCGACAAAATCTTCAAGGAGAATATCGGCATGTAATTTTACGCTGCTGAAAGAACATAATATACCTGCATAAAGAAATTTTATCTGCATTTAAAAAAAAACAGGAATTCCGATGTAACGTTTCGTCTTAAAAAGCATCATATAAGAAAGGACTATATTATTATGAAAAGAATACTCATCACTTTAGTACTATTAATCGCTGCGGTATCAATATCCACCGCGCAGAACAGACTCGACAGCACAGCCTTCAGGGCGTTGCAGGTGGGCCGTGTGATGCAGCAGGAGCGCGTGTTCCTGCACTTTGACAACAGCGCCTACTACC
>CALCEC010000078.1 GCA_937900095.1 uncultured Bacteroidales bacterium
TTTTTCCGTGTGCCGGGCTTTTTGGTCCTTTTGGGCGCCAAAAGGACATGATATATTCCCCCCTATAGTTTGCAGGTGAACCCAAGGTTGACTTTGGCCCCTACGGGCGTCGATCTTCGATTCGGAACGACAAAATACGCTAAATTTTAGTATAAATTCTTATATCGAACTCACGTTATTTATATAATTTCCCTTGCCATGTCTCTCTCTCTCTCATACGCCTCTTCACCTTATCAACGAGCTCGTGATTCTTGATTCCCCAGTCGGGGGCTATGAGCAGTTCCTTGGGTGACTGCGATGCAAAGCGTTCAAGGACTATATCAGGGCGCAGACGCTCGATATAATCAATGACAGTCTCAATGTAATCGTCAAGCGCAAACAGCGAGAAGTCGGCAGGAGACTCCTCGTACTCCTTTGCCATACGTGTTCCGCGGATAAGCTGCAGCTGGTGCAGTTTGAGTGTGGTCAAAGGCAACTGCGAGAGCACCGTTGCCTGACGCATCAGTTCGGTGCGGTCCTCACAGGGCAAACCCAGAATCATATGTGCCCCGACAGGAATTCCGCGTGCAGCCGTACGTTCAACGGCATCTGCAGCACAGGCATAGTCGTGCCCTCGGTTCACACGCAGGAGAGTGGCATCATTCACACTCTCAATGCCGTACTCCACAAGCACGAAAGTGCTGCGGCTCAAGGCCTGCAGATAATCGAGAAGTTCATCGGGCATACAGTCGGGACGTGTTCCGATGACAAGTCCAACACAGCCGTCGACAGAGAGAGCCTCCTCGTAACGATACTTGAGATTATCAAGCGAATCATAAGTATTGGTATATGCCTGGAAGTAGGCAAGATAACGCATCAAGGGATATTTGTGCGAAAAGAAAGAGATACCCTCAAGCATCTGCTCCTTTACCGGCAAGTGCCTATGGCAATAGGCCGGGTTGAAAGTCTGGTTGTTGCAATAGGTACAGCCGCCCCGCCCCACCTTACCGTCACGGTTGGGACAGGTAAAGCCTCCGTCAAGTGTAATCTTCTGTACCTTGCAACCGAATATTCCACGCAGGTAGGCTCCGAATTCGTTATAATAAAAATTATCTCCGCACATATTGTGCGAAGATAATATAAAAGGCGATAATAAACAACTATCAATCCTCGCTCCTTCTCTTGCGGAAGTCGCTCGGCGTCATACCCGTGACACGCTTATAGTATCGGCAGAAATAGGACTGGCTGGGGAAATTGTACTCATCAGCGAGTTCCTGAATTGTCTTTGAGGTATAAGAAAGCTCATATTTTAGTCTTGTAGCCACAGCTGTATCAATGATTTCCTTGACCGAATGGTTGGATACCTCGTTGCACACCTCGTTGAGATAACCGCAACTCACTCCGAGCTCGTTGGCATAGAATAACACCTCGCGCGACAAAGAGTGCGAATCGATGAGCGCCTTGATGAACTTGCCGAACAGTTCCCTTTTACGTGACATACACTCACGGTATTCACCCTTGGTATCGCAACACTCTGTAAAATAGTGGTTGAGGATTATCATGTACGAGGCGAGCTGCTTCACTGCAACAGTGTTGAACTTGTCTTTAGGAACAAGCTCATGTACATTCTTAAGGAGTTCAAAGGAGTGAGTGAAGAAATTGAGATACCCCTCTTTGAGTGCTATCAATGGGCTACGCCTGACAAACTCATAACGTGCCATATCAAATTCGGCAATCATCGAAGTCAACATCGACGGCGGCGTAGCAAGGACAGTGCACTCAAAATCCGGTGAACAGGACTTGAGCATGATGATATCAAGAGGGGTTACAATGAGCAAAGAATCTTTGCGTACAGTAAAGACTGTATAGTTCCTTTCAATTGTAAGTTCACCGGCACGACATAATACCAACAACTGATGATTGCATCTTATGGGTTCTCCAACAGAAATGAACCCTCCGTTTACATCCATTATCAGGACATCGTCCTTGCTCTTCTTGTCAATCTCAAAAGTGTCTCTCATAGCAAACAGCTTATTTTGATTTTGGAACAAAATTATATAAAACAGACACTACAAACCAAATTTAACCGTAAAAATGGAAAACAAATGGTATATATTGTAATAATTGGGATAGGTAGCTATGCACCTTTTTACATCACTTAACAAAGCATTACAAATGTTTGCAATTATTGTGCAAGGTTATAAGGGCTTTAGGGACTATTAACCCCTCAGTCACTGTGTGACTGGGCCTCTTGATTACAAACAAGAGGAGCACTCAATCTTATATTTAAATTATGATGACAAAATAAAGTGCTCCCCTGAATGAAATTAGGGGAGCTCCGCGAAGCGGTGAGGGGTATAATCAATTAAGAAAGTATAAACAGACTCAATATCACTATCAGTCACTATGTGACAGCTCCCCCTGATAACAATCAGAGGGAGCTGCTTATCATATATTCGTTTTGTTATTCATCAGTCATTACTGGTGAACCTCACGCAATAGGTCATTTACAGTCTTCACCGGGTTGAAGGTTACCAAAGGTACCTCAACGAACATTGTATTCCAGTCACTCATGGCACCGTTCCACAGACCGGGGAGCTCCATAGCCTTGAGCTCACGGCCGTTCTTTGACTTATGAGAGATGAAACCGGTGTTCTTGTCAACGAACTCAGGCAAGTTGAATTTTTCGCCGTTGTAGTTCTTTACAGCACATACAAGGTCAACGGGATTGAAGTGTGTACCATTCTCGAACATAGCCTTTGCATCGGCGTTGTTCATGTCAATCTGTGAGCTCTCGAGAATCTGCAAAGATACTGTGCCGTCCTGGTTGTAAGCGAGGAATGGACCGCCGCCGGGCTCGCCGACGTTCTTTACCATACCGCACACGCGCATCGGGCGGTTGAACTTCTTGCGCAGGTAGAGCACAAGGTCGCAATCCTCCATGTCCTTGATGTCGCTGCAACGGCATTGCAGGTCGTTCTGCAAGAAGCGTATCATCTCCTCTACCTGCTCGTGTGTGTAGTTGCCGCTGTCGATGAGACGTACATATTCAAACGCCTTCTTCTGCGCACTTACAAGGATACCTGCAAGCAGTTTCTTGTATGTAACGGTGTCGGCCTTGAGACGGTCGGGCACAACGTTGTCGATATTCTTGATGAAGATAACATCGGCATCAATGTCATTGAGGTTCTCGATAAGGGCACCGTGACCGCCGGGGCGGAATACGATGGCACCGTTCTCACGGAATGGAGCGTTCTCGGCATCAACAGCAATTGTATCGGTACACTGCTTCTGCTCGGAGAATGTGATGTCATACTTGACACCGAACTTCTCCTCATAATGAGCCTTGCGCTCTGCAACGAGCTCCTCGAAGAGAGCCTTGTGGTTTGGAGATACAGTGAAGTGGAGCTTTACAACACCGTCGGTAGCGGCATAGAGAGCGCCCTCAACAAAATGCTCCTCGGCCGATGTACGTGAACAGCAGTCATAAGTGTGGAACTTGAGCAAGCCCTTCGGCAATGAACCGTAGTTCATACCTGTGAAGTCAAGAAGGTTGAAGACTACATCCTTGTACTGACCACCCTCGACAAGTTCCTTAACAGAAAGCCCCTTGTTCTTGCGGCAAGTCTCGTCAAGGTCGCCATAGAAAGCAAACTTCTCGATGTTTGCAAAGAAGTTCTTCTCGAAATCTGTTGTAGGCACGTCATACTCCGCGCTCAGGAAAGCGAATAGGTCCTTGAACATACGGCTGGCAGCACCCGATGCAGGAACAAACTTGAGGATAGCGTTACCCTCTGCGCAATAGTTGTCCCAAACCTTCAGATACTCGTCAATCTCCTGTTGTGTAGGAGCCAGCACACCATTGCCGATGGTGGCAGCCGCCTCAATCTTAAGGAAAGGGAAACCTGTCTTGAATGTCTTTAACTGCTCGGCAACCTGCTCTGCCGAGATACCCTTCTTGCTCAAAAGAGCCTGATCAGCTTTACTTATCATAATATGTTAGTTTAAGTTAAAATCTTTCTGTTAGCGAAAATAGAAATAATTTCCATAAAAGACAAAAAAAAGCCGATTTTTAAGCAGAAAAAACTATCTTCGCACTTTGAAACAACAAGAGAAAGATTATGCAGGAACTTTTAGTACTCACATTGGAGGAGAAGAAAGAGTTGTTCGGATTGATCAGAGAACTGAGGAAAAATGCCGAAGGAAAGCTCTCAAGCAGCGATTACCGCTTTGTAAGAGAAAGGATTACCGACTCTGTAAAACAGGGGAAGATAACACGCGACGGGCTTGGTTTCAACCCAATCATCATAGAACTAAAGACAGCGATGCTGGTGAGCCAGGAAATAGGTTACCAGCGCGAAATCATAATAAGCATACTCATCAACCGCTGCATACAAGCAGGCACTGCTACCATTGAAGAGATGAAGGAGGAGCTGGGCGAGAGCGCAGTAAAGATTCTTGAGAACCTTACCCAGATAAACAGCATATACGCAAAGAGTCCCACAATAGAGACCGAGAACTTCAGGAAACTGTTGCTCTCGTTTACGAACGACATGCGCGTTATCCTCATCATGATTGCCAACCGCCTTGTACTGTTGCGCAGCCTTTTCTGCTCAACCGACGACGAGGCCCGAAAGTTGGTTGCGCGCGAAGCATCAAAACTTTATATTCCTTTGGCCCACAAACTCGGTTTCTACAAACTGAAATCGGAGATGGAGGACCTTGCTCTGCGATATACAGAGACAGAGATATATGCCGAACTCAGCCGAAAGGTCGAGGAGACTGCCGCATCTCGTGAGGATTATATCGCATCATTCATAAAGCCAATAGAGCGACAGTTGATGATGCAGCCCCACCTCAAGTACCGTATCAAGGGACGCACCAAATCAATAAACTCCATCTGGCAGAAGATGAAGAAACAGCAGCGTCCCTTCGAGCAGATATATGACCTCTTTGCAATACGCATAATCATTGACAGTGAGCCACAGAACGAGAAGAGCGAGTGCTGGCATGTCTATTCGATAATCGCAGACATGTATACTCCCAACCCACACCGCCTGCGCGACTGGTTGTCGGTGCCCAAGAGCAACGGTTACGAGTCATTGCACACTACTGTCATGGGCCCCGAGGGACGTTGGGTCGAGGTACAGATACGTACCGAGCGAATGGACGCTGTGGCAGAGCACGGACTTGCTGCGCACTGGCGCTACAAAGGTGTCAAAAGCGAACAGGGTCTTGACAACCTGCTAGCCTCAATCCGCGACACACTGGAGAACATGGGTGAGGAGGAGAGCAACGACAACAAATTCAAGATGGAGCTCTACAAGGACGAGATGTTCATCTTCTCGCCCAAAGGCGACCTTTTCCGCCTGTCAAAAGGAGCCACCATCCTTGATTTCGCATTCAGCATACACACAGGCCTGGGATGCAAGTGCACTGGAGCACTCGTCAACGGACGCAACGTGCCGATACGCCATGTCCTCAACAATGGCGACCAGGTGGAGATCATAACCTCGAACAGCCAGACTCCCAAACAGGCATGGTTGAACATTGCGCGTACCTCGCGTGCCCGCAACAAGATACGCCAGGCACTCAAGGAGATCAGTTCCCGTCAGGCCGACATGGGACGTGAAGCCGTTATACGCAAACTCAAGAACCACAAGATTGAGTTCGACGAGTCCATAATGGACCACCTGATACGCAAGATGGGCTACAAACGCTTGAGCGACTTCTTCCAGAAGGTTGCTGAGGGACACATAGACATAGCCGATGTACTGAAGAGATACCAGGCGATACAGAACCCCGAAAGCGAGAATGCCGAGCACACACGCAGTGCCGGGGAGTTCACCTTCGTTGACAAGGAGAGCAAAAGCTCAAATGACGTGCTTGTAATAGAGCGCAACCTGAAAGGTGTCGACTATAAGCTTGCAAAGTGCTGTGCCCCCATATTCGGAGACGACATCTTCGGTTTTGTCACCATAAGCGGCGGGATATCAATCCACCGAAAGGACTGTACCAATGCCAAGCAGCTGATAGAACGTTACCCATACCGCGTCATCGAGGCCCGGTGGAGCGAAGTTGAAAACGGCGGAGCACAGTTCCCTGTCTCACTGCGCATTGTGGGGCACGACGACATAGGAATCGTGAACAACATAACTTCTATCATCTCCCAGGAGAAGGATGTCATAATGCGCGGAATAAACATTGAATCTCACGATACACTTTTCTCGGGTACACTGCAATTGCTCATCAACGACAGGCTCAAGCTAAATAAACTCATAGCCAAGATTGAAGGTATAAAAGGTGTAAAACAAGTAAAGAGAGGTTAAAAACTCATAAAACAGCCAATTTGCAATAAAAAAGGAGTATTTTTGCAAAAAATGAAAAGACTATGAAAAAGATATTGTTCATATTGTTGGCAATGACATTCGCATTGTCGGCACAGGCACAGAAAGCACACATCCAGTTTGAGAAGACAACAATAGACCTCGGCAAGTTCGGTGGGGACGATGTAATAAAGAACTGTCACTTCATCTTCAAGAATACCGGTGATGCCAAGCTTTATATCCATCAGATATTCACCTCTTGCGGATGCACAACCAACAGTTACCCTACCCACGGCATTGAGCCTGGTGCCAGTGATACAATTTTTGTCACATACAACGGCACCAACAAGGCCCCCAAGAAGTTCAGGACAAGCATCACCATCCACAGCAATGCAAAGAACGAAATGACAAAGGTATACATCAAGGGTGAACAACTTGCACGTCCGGTTCAAGAAACCGAAATAATCGAAGTTGAGGAATAACTAGTGATAACATAAGAAGCTGTTTAAATTTCTTTCGAAAAAAATATTACATTGCTCGCGAGTTGTACTTGTCTTTTTATGTTCTTTTTTGTCTGTTTTCCCCTTTTTCGCAGTTACATAGCCCGCTATGCGCCTTTGAAAAATGAAAAAACATTCTAAAAAAGACCTATAAAAATTTCAAGGACATAAATTTAAACAGCTTCTAAAAAAATGATGACCGTGCGGTCATCATTTTTTTATCACTTTACAATGATTTTGTTGCCACCCTTAATATAAATTCCTGGGCGGGAAGTGTCCTCAACCTTTCGTCCTGTGAGATCATAAACGACGTCCTCTCCATCGAAAGGTTCCTCGCCTACAGTCACAGTCTCGATAGATGTGGGAACAGCGCTCTTTGTTGCTAAATCAATATCAATAGCTGCAGGGAACAAGCGCTCGGGGTCATAGAAGAGCGCACAGCTCTCGACCATAGTCTCGAGGGTAGGAGTCACTACCCCATTGAAAATCTCAGTACCGTTAAGGACAACCTTGACAGGCTGCGAGAGGTCATATTCCTCCTCATTGAGATAGACTCTCACCTTTCCTCTGCTGGTGGGTTTGCTGTATGTTTTGCTGAAATACATCTCAATACCGCCTTGAGTATATGTAGTAGTATACTTGACAAGCTTAACATTGAGGTTCATGGTATTTCCTTCACGTATCAGTTCGTAACAGGGACGCAGCGATGCGGAATTTGAAGATCTCTCAAGGATCTTTATATTATAGAAAGCCTCACGCTGTCGGTTATACATTGCAAAGTTCTCCCAATATACATAATCGGGATGAGGATCGCGTGTAAATTGTGCAAGCCATGGAGTTGTAGGCCTGTAATCGATGCTGTGTCCATCACCCTCGATAACCTCTATAAAATGCTTATAATATCCAGGGTGGGCAGCTTCAAGTTCGTCAGCCACCTCAAGAGCCTTCTGCGTAAGGATATTCCTTCCGAAACCGTCATCGAGAGAACCGGTACGCAACGAGAAGGCAATATTGGCAACATTCTCCATGGGGGCGTTCTTCAAAGGCTCGCCACCTGCCATGGGACCGGCACCGGCAAGATAATCGGCATAGAACGAAGCCAGACGCTGGCTGCCGTATGCGCCCTCGGAGATTCCGAAAAAGTAGATTTTGTTGGGATCTACATTCTCGCTCACGAACGCCAGGCGCAACAGTTTCTCCCATGCCCACTGCTTGCTCTGTATCGCCCAACGGTAATACTCGCCATAAGCATTGGGTATCTGCGGGACAAAGTATATTCCCGGACTGTAGAAACGGCGCAAAGAGAGTCCTATACCGGTTTCCCACTCCTGTTCTTTGTCACCCGAGCCGTGCATATACAGGAAGAAAGGATATTTCTTTTCTGCATCATAAGCGGGGTATGCGTTGCAACCATAATAATATGGCATTATAGCATTGGGTTCAAGAGAAGATGGCAATTCCCATGAGCCGCGTTTCCTGTTCTCAAGAATATCAAGCGGAATAAGCTTCTCCTCATCGTAATTCTCCACAGCATTTTTCCAAAGATTCCACACCCTCTCCCTTGTAGCCCCAATGGCATCGGAAGCAATGATGTCGGCACACTCAAAAGCGTCGGCATCACCATTCAATGATGCTGTAAAATAGTCTGCTATGGCAACATCGTTGCCATTGTCCTGCGCTGCCACCGGAGAGAATGACACACACAGCAGGAACAAGCAAATTGACAGTTTTTTCATATCCATTTTATTGTTTTGTTATTTAAAATCTGCTTGGATTTATTTCAAAAAAGTTGATTATATTACCAATGAACCGTACTTGCCTTTTTATCAGAATACGAGTTTCTCTATGAATGAGGATTTACCGTTGACACGCCCCTCGATGTAGTACACGAGTGTGCCGTCCTCACCCTCTTCCTTGTGGCGGAAAAGTTCCACGCTGTCACCGGCCTTCACCTCGTTGTTGAAGTTTATCATAAGTTCCTTGAGGTGACGCGTTGTGGCTACATCGAGTTCAATGGCGTTCATGGCCCACTCGGTATATTTGACGTTGTTCACATGACCCATCATGTCGAGGTCGGAATATGTTACATCCCTGACAGCCACGCACTCGGGAACAGCCTCCTTGGGCATGGTGATTTTCGGGGCCTGCTCGGCAATGACGTCTTCCTTGATGCACTTTTCGTCGCTCTCCACAAGCTCGGGGAATTTTGAAAGGCGGCGTGTGTCTATGTCAATGACAAGCCATGATGTTGTTGCCGAGATAAGCTTTTCCCTGCTCTCATTGTCAAACACTACAAAGTCACGGAAAAACTGGAAGCCCGCGGCGCCTTTGTGCCATGACTGCACGTTGATGTGGTCGCGCCACTTGGGCAAGCGATGGAATATAACATGCATACGGGCAAGAACCCACCCCTTGCGTGTCACATGCATGGAGTCGAAACCAACCCCGATGTAATCGGCATGTATGTTTGCTGCCTCCTGGGCATAGTTCAGGAATGACGCAGGTTTCAGTGTAGACGACATATCAACATCGAAACTGGGTATTCTCCTTACTGCATTGTATTTCTCTATCATGATCTTATTTTTGATTATCTGTTAATCGAACCAATTGACAAGCCTGCGTTTCACAGCCTCGGTATCAAGCAGAATCTTTATGAACTCCTTTGCGGCACTCTTGCGGTAGGCACCCTTCAGGCACAGCAACGACGCTTCCATCACATTCCCCGGCTCATCGAGCGGTATTGCCTTGAAACGGGAGTTGCCGAACACTGCCGACGAGGAGAGTATTGTGGCATAGCTACCTGCAGAGACCATCTGCAACAGGATATTAGTCTCATTAAGTTCAAGCTTTGACGAGAGCGTTATATCCTTGCCATGCATCAGCTTTTCGAGCATCATGCGTGCCTGCAGGTCATGCGACGGCAACACCAGAGCCACATCGGAAAGCTCTTGCAATTTTATCTTCTTATACTTTGCCAAAGGATGGTCCTTTGAGACAACAAGGGCAAGCGTATTCTCGAAGAGAGGCATGGAATCCACATCGGGCGCCTCGAACAAGGGCTTGTATGAGAGAACGAAGTCGAGCTTGCGCTCCTTGAGAAGCAGCAAAAGTTCTGTCACCGTCTTGTAGCAGACCTCAAGCTTAATATCCGGGAAAGTCTTCATAAACTCCATGAGTCCCTCTGTCAGCACTGTGCTGAGGCTGTAAGTAACGCCCACAGTGAGTTTTCCGGCCTTCACGTGCTGCAGGTCGTGCAGACGCTGTACGCCATCCTCGGCATCCTGTATGGTCTTACGCGCAAAAGGCAGGAATTCTTCGCCGGCTTCAGTAAGGGTTATATGACGACTGTTGCGCAGGAACAACTCGAAACCCAATTCAAACTCCAACTGCTTTATCTGCTGGGACAGGGTGCTTTGCGTGATATACAGATGCTTGGCAGCCACCGAGAAATTCAGATACTCGGCACTCTTTACAAAATATTTAAGCTGACGTAATTCCATGCAGACTGTTTCTTGCTGTTTATGGCAAAGATAAAAAATCTGCCTCACAAAACCATCATTATCCTGAGAAAATGCGGTCTGTGAGGCAGAAATATTATAAATAGTGTCTATTTGGAGCAGTTATCAGAAGCCGATAAAGATGAGCATTGCATAACCGAGTACAATACCCATGACACCTACAATGATACCGACCTTCATCATATCCTTCTGCTCGATAAAGCCTGTTGAGTGGGCAATGGCGTTAGGAGGAGTACTGATAGGCAGAATCATTGAAACTGAAGATGCGATAGCGATACCTACGAGCATTGCCTGAGGACCACCTACGCTGTCAAGAGCAGTACCGAGACCGCTTGCAACCACACCGAGCACAGGCACCAACAGAGATGTTGCAGCCGAGTGAGATATGAAGTTAGAGAAGCCGAAGCAGATGAGACCGGCAAGGATCATCACAGCAATCGGTGAGAAGTTGTCGAATGGAACAGACTTGACGATGAGGCTGCTGAGTGCAGGTGTAGTACCGTCGGTGTAGTTCAATGCAACACCGAGTGCAAAACCACCGGCTACCATCCATAGCACACTCCAGTTGATTTCCTCAAGGTCGCGACGTGTAAGGATACCTGTAGCACAGAAGATTGCGATAGGAATCATTGCCACAACGTTTGTATCGATGCCCCACATATCTGTACCGAACATCCACATGAAGATTGTAACGGCAAAAGCCACAACTACCGACCATGTCTTGAAGTTCCAGTTGATATCGCCCTCAATCTCAATCTTGATGTTCTTCTGCTTGAACGGGAAGAGGACGCGGAGAAGCAACCACGAGAGAACGAGAAGCACAATCACGAACGGAGCCATCTTGATGGTCCAGTCAACGAAGCTGATACCCATACCCTGTGAAGAGAGGTAGTCAAGGGCAATCATGTTAGGAGGTGTACCGATAGGAGTCATCATACCACCGAGATTGGCACCTACCGGGATTGCGAGAGCAAGAGCGATACGGCCCTTACCGTCAGCAGGGAGCGAACGCAATACAGGTGTCAGGAAGGCAAGCATCATGGCAGCTGTAGCTGTGTTGCTAACGAAAGCCGAGAAGATGGCTGTCACAAGGATGAAACCGAGCAGCACAATCTCGGAACGTGTACCGAAAGGCTTGAGCAGCACACGCGCAAGAGCTACGTCGAGCTTGACCTTGGTAAGACCGATAGCAAGCACGAAACCGCCGATAAAGAGCATGATTGTGGGGTTAGAGAAACAAGCGAAGATGCTCTTGAAAGGCACCAAAGCTGCATCCTCGGGACGGAGGAAGTTGAAGGCGCTTGTTGAAACAGTGAACAACATAACTGTAACCACAACCATTGAAGTAACCCATGAAGGCATTGTCTCGGTAAGCCACATCAAAGCTGCAAATACAAACAGTGAAATAATACGCTGGTGCACTACATTGAGACCCTCGATACCGAATGATTCAGTAGGCAGCAATGCTATTACAGATGTAATGGCAACGATGAAAAGAAGCTTAATTGCATTCAGAGGGAATTTTCTCTCTCTTTTGTGGGATTTGTTCTTCTGGATCTTTTCCAGAACCTTGTATCCCGGGAAATTTTTAAACATAACTGATTGATTATTTAATGGTTAAATTATATTTATCTCTGTTATGAAATGCTAATTTATCAAAAATCACGCAAATTTACAACCTATTATAATATTAGGCCTTGCGAAACTATCTAAATTTACGATAGATACTATCGGTTTTATCAATAACTCAAATTTTAAGGACCGAACACCCATAAAACATTAAAAAGCTGCACCATTTTTAGAAACTATAACATTATAAATCACAAATTGACAACTAATAAAGAAAAAAATGACTAACTTTGCACCGGTTTTTTGAAATTATATTAGAAACAGAATCCAAATCAGGATTCAATCATTATTGATTATGAAAGCATTTGTATTTACAGGGCAAGGGGCGCAGTTCAGCGGAATGGGCAAGGAGCTATACGAGAACTACCCTATTGCAAAAGAATATTTTGAAAAAGCGAACGATATACTGGGATTCCGCATCACTGACATCATGTTCAACGGAAGTGAAGAGGAGCTAAAACAGACAAAAGTTACACAGCCGGCCGTGTTCCTGCACTCCGTAATACAGACAATGGTCATTGGCGAGGAGTTCAAGCCGCAGATGGTGGCAGGACACTCACTCGGAGAGTTCTCGGCGCTGACAGCAGCCGGAGCGCTGAGTTTCGAGGATGGACTGAAGCTCGTGTACAAGCGTGCTATGGCAATGCAGAAAGCTTGCGAAATGCAGCAGTCTACAATGGCGGCAGTGCTTGGCCTTGCCGATGAGGTCGTGGAGCAGATATGTACCGAGATAAATGACGGCGGTAACATTGTAGTTGCGGCGAACTACAATTGTCCGGGCCAGGTTGTAATATCGGGAAGCGTCGAGGGAGTAAACAAGGCTTGCGAGATGCTAAAGGCTGCCGGTGCAAAGCGTGCCCTGCCGTTGAGCGTAAGCGGAGCATTCCACTCACCGCTCATGCAGCCTGCAAAGGAGGAACTTGAGGAGGCCATCAATGCAACGACATTCAACACGCCGGTGTGCCCGGTGTACCAGAATGTGGATGCAGCCCCACATACTTCACCCGAAGAGATAAAGGCAAACCTTGTCGCACAGCTCACAGCACCAGTACGCTGGACAGCGACAATCACAAACATGATAAACGACGGAGCTGCGGAGTTCACAGAGTGTGGCCCGGGAAACGTACAGCAGGGATTAATAAGCAAAATAAAGAAATCATTAGGAGTATAACCAAAACAAACAGTATAATGTCACGTATAATCATCTACCAGCTACTACCACGACTTTTCGGGAACAGCACTGCCGGGTGTGTTGTAAACGGCACCATAGAACAGAACGGTTGTGGCAAGTTCAACGATATCACGTCGAAGGCGTTGCGCGCGATACGCGGATTGGGCGCCACACACGTATGGTACACAGGTGTCATTGAACACACCACACGTACCGATTATACCGGATACGGAATCCCGACAGACCACCCTGCAATAGTGAAGGGCAAGGCCGGCTCACCATACGCAATCAAAGACTATTATGACAACGACCCAGACCTGGCTGTAGACGTGGAGAAGCGCCGCGAGGAGTTCAAGGCACTGATAGACCGCACACACAAGGCCGGACTCAAGGTAATAATGGATTTTATTCCCAACCACGTAGCGCGCCATTACAGCAGTGACTGCACTCCTGAAGGCACATTCCCGTTCGGTGAGTTCGACGATAAAGGCGCTTTCTTTGTAGGACACAACAACTTCTACTATTTGGGCAACCAGTCATACGGCTGCAACCTTGATGCCAAAGACATTGCTGACACAGAATACAGCGAGAATCCGCTGCGTGCAACAGGAAACGACTGTTTCGGCAGCCCCTCGCGCAATGACTGGTACGACACTGTAAAGCTGAACTATGGCATCGACTACCGTACAGGCAACCGCCAGTTCTCTCCCGTACCCAACACCTGGGTAAAGATGCTAAAGATCCTGCAATACTGGGCTGCAAAGGGAGTAGACGGTTTCCGTTGTGACATGGTTGAAATGACCCCGGTGGAGTTCTGGGCCTGGGCTGTACCCAAAGTAAAGGAGCAGTTCCCGGGAATACTGTTCATAGGCGAGATTTACCAGCCGCACATATACCGTTCTTTCATCAAGGAGGGCTGTTTCGATTACCTTTATGACAAGGTTGGACTCTATGACACACTGCGTGGTGTGATGAACGGACAGACATCGGCAAACGACATCAGCTACACCTTGCAGAGCACGGCTGACATACGCCACAATATGCTCACTTTCCTCGAGAACCACGACGAGCAGCGCATAGCATCGGACTTCTTCGCGGCAAAGGCAGAGCGTGCATTGGCGGCACTCATTGTATCGGCAACCATCGATACACAGCCTTTCATGTTCTACGCAGGCCAGGAACTTGGCGAGCGCGGTATGGACAAAGAGGGCTACAGCGGAGTGGACGGCCGTACTACAATATTCGACTACTGGAGTGTAGACACCCTGCGCCGCTGGAAGGGTGACGGTGAATATACCGGTGAGCTGTTGACCGAGGAAGAGAAGAGCCTGCAGGCTTTCTACTCACGCCTGCTCAACCTTTGCAACAATGACGAAGCACTGAAGGAGGGTTTCTTCTACGGTCTGCAGTATGCCAATCCGCACAGCGGCAAATATGACAGCAACCACATATTCTCGTACCTCAGAGGTACCGACAGGGAGCTGCTGCTAATAGTAACCAACTTCGGCGACAGTGACAAGGAGTGTGAAGTGACTATACCCGAGGAGGCATTCGCCTTCTACGGTGCGACATACGACAGCAAGCCACACAAGGCAACGGAGCTGCTCAGCGGCGAGACTTTGGAGCTGCCACTGAACCCGTATGATGCGGTAAGCATCAATGTCCCGGCAAACAGTGGTCTCATTCTAAAATTCAACGTGTAATATATGAGAAAAATCCTGACCTTAAGCGCCCTACTACTCATCACTACTTTTGTCAAGGCACAACTTATGCTTGACTACAAGACAATAGAGGATATTGTGAAGAAAGAGAGGAGTTATTTCAACGATATTGTAGAGCTGTACAACAACGACGACCCATACATTGACGTTGATGACATTGCAGTCGTGTATTACGGTCAGGCTTTCTTGCCCTCGTACAATCCGGGAAAGGATGAGAATGAGAAAAAGATGAAACAATACTTCAACGAGGACAACTACCCCAAAGTATACGAGACGGCAACAACCATTCTCAAGTATAGCCCGGCAAACCTTGATGCATTGTTCTATGCCTGGATTTCATCAAAGACACTGGGCAAAGGCGAAGAGGTGTACCTCTCATACGTCAAGAAGCATCAGGCCATAATTGAGATGATAAAGACTTACGGCGACGGCAAGAGCAGCAACAAGCCTTTCCGAATCATCAACCCCGAGGACCAGAAACATATAATGTTCTCACTGAACATTGAAGATGAGGTTTCACATGTACTCGACACTGAGACACTGTGCAACATTGTTGTGGTGCAACCTACAAGAGAGTTCCAGGCACGCCGTATGTATTTTGACATAAGCCTGTACCTGAACAACGTATCAGAGTAAGGCATACCATGACAAAAAATACAATCCCGGTGAACTCTTCATCGGGATTGATTATAGACAAACACCTGACAAGACATCACACCATGTACAGATTTCTTAAAGCAATGGCCAAAACGCTCTTTGCACTGTTCATCATTACAGTGTTGTGGGTTGTGGCATACCGTTTTCTCCCTGTTCCCGGCACACCGCTGATGCTCATACGCAAGATATCGGACGGTACCGCCATCAACCACACTTGGGTTCCGCTGGAAAAAATAAGCCCGGATATGTCCGTTGCAGTGGTTGCCGCCGAGGATGCACACTTCATGGAACACGACGGATTCGACTGGGAACAGATTGAACAGGCTTATACCGATGCAGAGAACGGCAAACGCCTGCGTGGAGCCAGCACCATAAGCCAACAGACAGCAAAGAACGTATTCCTGTGGCCGGGACGTTCATGGCTGCGCAAGGGACTCGAAGCATATTTTACCGTACTGATAGAATTATTCTGGAGCAAGGAAAGGATATTGGAGGTATACCTGAACTGCATTGAAACCGGTGATGGACTCTACGGAATAGCAGCTGTTGCCGAGAAGAACTTCAACAAGACACCCGAAAAGCTTACAAAGCGCGAGTGTGCGCTCATCGCAGCTACACTGCCAAACCCGCTGCGCTTCAGTTCAAAGAAGCCGTCGAAATACATCCTAAAGAGGCAGAAGGCAATACAGAAAGAGATGAACTACATCCGCAACAGCGAATTGAGTCCACTACCGAAACAATAATCTCTGATGGAGCGATAAGTAGATATTTGAATATTTTTGAGAAAATTGGAGTGTTACCGTTCGGACTTTCGGCATAAATAACTAACTTTGCAAAGTTTGTACGGACAAGATACAGACCGTACGATAAAAAACAGAAAACAGACAGATATTATGATAGCACAAATCAATCAGTTGCTCGAAGAAATCAAGGGCACAACAGCAACCAATGCCGAGGAGCTTGAGGCACTGCGCCTCAAATACTTGAGCAAGAAAGGTATAATCAATGGCCTTATGGCACAGTTCCGCGAGGTCCCTGCCGAGCAGAAACGCGAGGTGGGTGTAAGAATCAACGAGCTGAAGAATGCTGTCCAGGACCACTTCAATGCACTCAAGGAGCAGTTGGAGAACAAGGAGGAGGAGCAGTGCGAGATTGACCTCACACGTCCGTCATACCCTACTACATTAGGTACACGCCACCCGCTCTCGATTGTTAAGAACGAAATTGTGGATATTTTTGCACGCCTTGGATTCTCCATTGCCAACGGTGTTGAGGTTGAGGATGACTGGCATGTATTCTCTTCAATGAACTTTGCCGAGGACCACCCTGCACGAGACATGCAGGACACATTCTTCATTGAGGCACATCCGGACATCATCCTGCGCACACACACAAGCAGCGTACAGAGCCGCGTAATGGAGACAAGCCAGCCCCCTATCCGCATCATCGCACCGGGCCGCGTATACCGCAATGAGGCGATAAGCTACCGTGCACACTGCTTCTTCCACCAGCTCGAGGGTCTTTACATTGACAAGAACGTATCATTCACAGACCTAAAGCAGGTGCTCCTTCTGTTCGCACAGGAGATGTTCGGCAAAGAGACGAAGATACGTCTGCGTCCATCTTACTTCCCGTTCACAGAGCCCAGCGCCGAGATGGATATCAGCTGCAACATCTGCGGCGGCAAGGGTTGTCCTTTCTGCAAGCACACAGGATGGGTTGAAATCTTAGGTTGCGGCATGGTAGACCCCAACGTACTTGAACTATGCGGTATCGACAGCAAGGAGTATTCGGGTTACGCCTTCGGTATGGGCATCGAACGTATCACCAACCTGAAATATCAGGTAAAGGACCTGCGTCTCTTCAGCGAGAATGACGTAAGGTTCCTAAAGCTTTTCGAGAGCGCCAACTAAAAGATTTATACACAAAAAAACAGGAGTCACGCCACGTGACTCCTGTTTTTTGTCTTTTAAAACCGATTACTTATCGCTACCGATAACCTTCCAGATACCTGCTGCAAGCAGAGCACCAACAAAAGGACCTACGATAAATATCCACAACTGCTCAAGAGCGGCACCACCCTGGAAAAGAGCTGGACCGATTGAACGTGCAGGGTTAACAGATGTACCTGTGTAACGGATACAAACAAGGTGAACAAGCACCAAAGAGAGACCGATAGCAAGACCTGCAAGGTTGCCGGCACCCTTCTTGCTGTCAGTAGTACCCAATACAACAAGAACAAAAATCATAGTGAACACGATCTCTGCTACAAGACCACCGGTGATGCTCACGCCAGACTGGCAAGCATTGGCACCTGTACCTACGATAGCCTCACCACTTGTAGAGGTGCAGAGATAGAGGATTGCAGCACCTGCAATGGCACCGATAACCTGGAAGAGCATGTACATAGCAGCATCCTTGGCACCCATACGGCCGCTTACCCATACACCGAGAGTGATGGCGGGGTTGATGTGGCAACCGCTGATACCGCCGATGGCATAAGCCATAGCAACAACTGCAAGACCGAACGCAAGAGATGTACCTACTACAGTAGATGCAAATGCAGGATCAGCCGAATTACAACCAAGGCTGACGGCAGCACCACAACCCATAAGCACCAGCACCATTGTGCCGACTGCTTCAGCAAGATACTTTTTCATAATAATAGTGTTTTAAGGTTTATAAATCATTATTCGGTTATGCACCCTATGCAAACGTACAAAATAGAATCAAGATACGGAAATTTTGTCAAACTTTTTTTAATCCCGAACCATAAAACGGTATAATCAGACAATAAATAGCAATTCCCTGTATTTTGGCAAAGTCCACAACTCATTATCCACGACAAGCTCAAGATCATCAATGTGTGAGCGAATCTCCTCGAGCATAGGAGCCACTGTGTCGTGATATGCGATAGCCTTCTCGCGTTCACTGGCAATGCGGTTCGCGACCTTACGGCGCTCGACGAGTTCCGTCACCAGACGGCGTATCTCGGCAACGTGTGCTGCCATCTGCTTTACAAGTTCGATATTCTCGGCCGACAGACGGTCACCCTCTTCCTTACCTATGACCTGTTCCATTTTTATGACATTGTCAAGGAGCGAGCTCTGGTACTTTGTTGCCGTGGGGACAATATGGTTCAGCGCAAGATCGCCGAGGACACGGGCCTCAATCTGTATCTTCTTTGTGTACATCTCCCATTTTATCTCGTTACGCGCACGGAGCTCGGTCTCGGTCATGACCTCCATCCTACGGAACATCTCAACACTCTCCTTGTCAAGGTAACGGTCGAAGACCAAGGGCGCACTGGCCTCACAGTCGAGTCCACGGGTAGCAGCCTCGCGACGCCACTCGTCACTGTAGCCATTGCCGTCGAAACGGACCGGCTTACTGTATCTGATGTATTTACGGATGACCTTCACAAGAGCGTCTTCCTTTGCTAAGCCTGTATCGATGAGAGCATCAACCTCCTCCTTGAAGATTGTCAGCTGTTCGGCCATTGCTGTATTGAGAGCAATCATTGCTGAAGCGCAGTTGGCCTCGGAGCCTACGGCACGGAACTCGAAACGGTTGCCGGTGAATGCGAACGGCGAGGTGCGGTTGCGGTCGGTATTGTCGATCATCAGCTCAGGAATAGCCGGGATATTCAGACGCAACTCACGTTTGCTCAGTATCCTGACCACATCGTCGGTTGTCTCCATGTGATCAAGGACCGAGGATAGATGAGAACCCAGGAAACTTGAGATGATTGCAGGAGGAGCCTCGGCAGCACCCAAGCGGTGGGCATTGGCTGCTGACATGATGCTTGCCTTCAGCAGACCGTTGTGTCGGTATATTGCCGCAAGCGTATTGACGACAAAGGTTATGAAACGCAGATTGTCCTTGTCATTCTTTCCCGGCGCCATCAGAAGCACTCCTGTATCTGTCCCCAAAGACCAGTTGTTGTGCTTGCCCGAGCCGTTGACACCCTTGAACGGCTTCTCGTGTAACAGCACCCGGAAACCGTGTCGGCGTGCGACCTCTTTCATAAGTGCCATAATGAGCATATTGTGATCAACCGCAAGATTACACTCTTCGTATATCGGTGCAAGCTCAAACTGATTTGGGGCTGCCTCGTTATGACAGGTCTTTGCCGGAATTCCGAGCTTGAGGGCTTCTATCTCAAGTTCTTTCATGAAGGATGCGACACGCTTTGGTATAGAGCCGAAATAGTGGTCCTCGAGCTGCTGGTTCTTCGCGCTGTCATGCCCCATAAGGGTGCGGCCGGTGAGCAGGAGGTCGGGACGGGCAAGAAGCATACCTTCGTCGACAAGAAAATACTCCTGCTCCCAACCGAGATATGTCGTCACTTTCTTCACGTTCTTGTCGAAGTATCGGCATACATCGGTAGCAGCCTTATCGACAGCACGCAGGGACTTGAGCAACGGAGCCTTGTAATCAAGAGCCTCGCCAGTATATGAGATGAATACAGTTGGGACACACAGAGTGTCGTCCATAAGGAAGGCTGGAGAGGTGGGGTCCCATGCACTATAACCGCGGGCCTCGAAAGTGCTGCGGATTCCACCATTGGGGAATGAAGAGGCATCAGGCTCCTGCTGGACCAGCAACTTACCCGAAAACTCTTCAAGGACACCACCCTTGCCGTTATGTTCTATGAAAGCATCGTGTTTCTCGGCTGTAGTCTCGGTCAACGGATGGAACCAGTGGGTGTAATGTGTAGCACCGTTCTCCACCGCCCAACGCTTCATCCCCTCGGCCACACTGTCGGCAATGGAACTGTCAAGAGGAGCATCGTTGTCAATAACATCAATAAGTTTGTTATATACCTCTTTAGGAAGATACTTGAACATTTTCTCGCGGTTGAAAACCTTGACCGCATAGTATTCTGACGGACGTTCTCCACAATCGGGTATCTCGACGGCATTCTTGGCAAATGCCGCTGTCACGACCTCAAATCTCAATTTTGACATATTTATAATGTGTTTTTGTTTTCAAATACAGCAACGCTGCCCATAACTACTCTTTGTAAAAAAGAAACAGACAGGAAGAGACTGCCACCAAAATGCCAATCAAAGCATTTCAGTTACTTTTTGCAACCTACGAAAGAGCCGTGCAAAGATAGCATCATAAGAGCACAACACAAAGAAATCACGAAAAAAGAGATGCTTACAAGCATAATTTTTCAATAAGCCGAGTACTTTTCCTAAAAAAGGAAGTGATTTATAGCATAAAAAATCAAACATACCTTAACAAAAACAAAACACGACTTTGCCATACAAAATGACATAATTAAAACAAAACCGAACAAAACATATCATTTTGTCAAAATCAGCAACTTGCTGTATCAAGGTAAAAAAGAAGCAGAATGTAAATAAATATATAATTATTATAGTAAAAATGAACTGTATCTTGTTTTCCTCTATATTTCTTTTTGTATCTTTGCGGTAAACCAATAAAACAGACTGCACTCGCCGTGGAATGCCAAAGTAAGCTTTGCCCATCTCGCCCGTTTGCAGCTATCTCAGCGGTAGAATTGCGAAGGTAGTCTGTGAAAGGAACTTTTATATCCCGACAACAAATGGCACAAAAAAGCAATACACCAATTGAAAGCGCAATGCGCGACGGCACAATCCTTGGATGCCTGTGGAGTGCAACATTTGCCTTATCTGTCGCAATGCTGAAGATGCTCGTCAACGGACAAGGCATGTTATTGACTTTTGCTGTAATAGTAATGACATTGATGTCGCCATTCGTGGCGTACAAACTTGCCGTCAAACACAGAGACAAAGAGAGAGACGGTGCCATGACATTCGGTGAAGCGTGGAAATACATCGCAATAATGTACCTGTGCGCAATCATCTTGTCGGCAATTGTCCAATACATATACTATGCATTCATCGACCCGAACGCGTTCAGCGATATCTCCATGCAGTTCGCAGCATTTGCAAGCAGCAACGGAATGGACAAGGAAGGCATAAAGGTATTTACAGACGCCTTTGACGAAATGGACCGTACGGGCACCGGAGATATGCTGATGTCTACAATAACAGGACACATCAGCCGCGACCTTATAATAGCAGCCATCCTGGCATTGACAGTAAAGAAAAATCCATAAAAATCATAAACAGAAATGGACATATCAGTCATAGTACCTCTGTTCAACGAGGCTGAATCGCTCCCTGAACTGGCGGAATGGATTCAGAGAGTAATGAAAAACAACAATTTTTCGTACGAGATAATTTTCATCAACGACGGCAGCACCGACAATTCCTGGGATGTAATCGAGGAACTAAGCCGAAAGGACAGCAACATCCACGGCATAAAGTTCCGCCGCAACTACGGCAAGTCACCTGCACTATACTGCGGATTCGAGCGTGCAAAGGGAGATGTCGTAATAACCATGGACGCAGACCTTCAGGACAGCCCTGACGAGATTCCCACACTATACCGCATGGTCACCGAGGAGGGATATGACCTTGTATCGGGCTACAAGAAGAAACGTTACGATCCGTTGAGCAAGACGATACCCACCAAGCTCTTCAACGCAACCGCACGCAAGGTTTCCGGCATAAAGAACCTGCACGACTTCAACTGCGGCCTTAAAGCGTACCGCAATGAGGTGATTAAAGACATCGAGGTTTACGGCGATATGCACCGCTACATACCCTACCTGGCCAAGAATGCCGGCTACACAAAGATTGGCGAGCACGTGGTACAGCATCAGGCACGCAAATACGGCAAGAGCAAGTTCGGTATCAGCCGCTTCTTCCACGGATATCTCGACCTGATGTCGCTGTGGTTCCTATCCAAGTTCAGCCGTCGACCGATGCACATTTTCGGTCTTTGGGGTTCGATGATGTTCTTCATCGGTTTTATAGCCGCAATCATTGTTGGTGTCAACAAGCTCGTCGCCATGGCCAACGGCATGCCATACCGTCTGGTGACCGACTCGCCATACTTCTACATTGCACTGGCAATGATGATTATCGGCACACAGCTTTTCCTTACCGGTTTCCTTGCCGAGCTCGTAAGCAGGTCGTCACAGGACAGAAACCGCTACAACATCTCCAAAGAGTTTTAACAGAATGAAAGGCAGAATACTAACATTTTTGACCATCGCGGCAACGCTGTTGACAGCCTGCGACAACGGATATGATTGCCACCTTGAGAACACGGCATACAACCGCATAGGCTTCTACAGCAGCGTTGACAGCATAACAGGGAAATACGCCCTTCCCGAGACACTCACAGTTTCAATCATGGTGAATGGTACCGACTCCATCCTCGTGAACCACATAACCGACACAGACGGATTGCAGTTGCCAATGAGCTATACCAACAGTTGCGACACGGTAATCTTCAATTACAACGACGAAATAACCGACACGCTCTACGTTGCACACGAGAATATACTCTACTACCAGTCAATGGAATGCGGTACGGTAATGTACCACAAGCTGGACAGCATAACCCACACAAACAGATTCATAGACTCTGTTTCAATAGTACAGCAATATGTAAAATTCGACCCGGATGAGAACGTTAAGATATATTTTATTGAGTAGTATGATGTTGCTTTCCTGCACGTTGTCGCATGCCCAGAAGATATACTCGACACCACAGGAAGAAGAGAAAAAGTTGGATTTTTCATTCAGGAGCATTGCGGTATCTGCCGATGTGTTCGGATTTGCATATTCGTTGCTCGAAGAGTTCACCAGCAGCGAGTTTGCCGTTGAAGCAAACTTCGGTAACCGTATATACCCGATTGCAGAAGTGGGCCTCGGATGGTGCAGTACCACTGACGAGACAACAGGAATAAAATACAAGACAAACGCACCATACTACCGCGTGGGTGTCAACTACAACTTCAGCACCAAGAATGAGAAGCCCAACCCGAACTATGGTATTTTCGGCATAGCCCGCTTTGCATGGACAAGCTGTGAGTATGACGTAACCACCCCACCTATCATTGACCCTGTATGGGGCGGTACCGCGGCACTTGACCTGAGCGGCGTGAAAGGTACAGCCACCTGGGCCGAGATTGGCGTTGGAGTGAGAGTGAAGATAGCCAAGAACTTCCACATGGGCTGGAGCATACGTTACAAGGCCCGGATAAGCCAAGAGAAGGCAAGCAACTCACAGATGTGGTACATCCCCGGTTACGGCATAAACAAGAGTACATGCTTCGGAGGAACATACAACCTGATTTACGAAATCCCATTAAGATAAAACAGCACATATGAACAGTAAATTGAGCAAATTCAAGATAGCATTCCTGTTGTTCCTTATTATAGGAACCTTCTTTATACTCAGAAACCGCACACCCGAGGTATACACGACCAACAGTGGATACATATTCGGCACACAATACAACATCAAATACAAGAGCGTGGAGGATTTGCACAAGGAGGTCAAGGCCACACTATTGCAGGTAGACAATTCCTTGTCAATGTTCAACAAGAACTCCATAATCAGCGCATTCAACAACAACAGGGACACGACGGCCAACGAAATGTTTACCGAGGTATTCAATCTTGCGCTGGAGATTTCGGCAAAGACCGGCGGTGCGTTCGACATTACTGTAGCACCACTAGTAAATGCATGGGGATTCGGTTTCAAGGAAGGCGAACTGCCCGACAGCGCTACAGTTGAAGAGTTGCGCAGCAAGGTGGGCTACACTACCGTGGCACTGGTTGACGGCAAGCTCGTAAAACAGAACCCCGGCACAATGCTCGATTGCAGTGCCATTGCAAAAGGCTATGGATGCGACATGGTGGCACGTATGTTCGACAGAAGGAATATCACTGATTACATGATTGAGATTGGAGGTGAGGTGGTGACAAAGGGAAAGAACGACAGAGGTACAGAGTGGAATATAAGCATAAGCAAGCCGACAGAAAATACCACAGGAAGCCACAATGCCCACCAGAGAATAGTTGCCATAAGCGGAAAGGCAATGGCAACATCGGGCAACTACCGTAACTTCCGTATAGAAAACGGAAAGAAATATGCACACACCATTGACCCGCGCACAGGTTATCCCGTACAGCACTCGCTACTGAGCGCCACGGTTATTGCCGAGAACTGTGCCAAGGCCGATGCCTATGCCACATCGTTCATGGTAATGGGACTCGAAAAGGCCATAGATCAGTGCAAGAAAGACAGCATTGAAGCATTCTTCATTTACAGCAGCACGGATGGAGCTCTACAGACTTACGCAACAGAAGGATTCTGAAAAGAGACTACAACATAAAACACAACAGCCGCTGTCGGATGACAGCGGCTGTTGTGTTTTATCATATGGCGAGACCTTACATCTGTGTCATGCTGCTCATGGCATTTATAAAGTGCAACAGGTTGGAAGTAAAGAGCTTGACGGAAATTGCAAGAAGGATTATACCGAAGAACTTGCGTGTGAAGTAGATACCTCCCTTGCCAAGCAATCTAATCAGGAATGATGTTGCACTCAACATTGCAAACACAACTACAGCATTCAGCACAAGCGCCAAAAGAATGTTGGTAGGTTCATATTCCGCCTTGAGCGACAACAACGTTGTGAACGAACCCGCACCGGCAAGCAACGGAAAGACAAGCGGAACGATTGTTGCATCATTTGCCGCAATTGACGAGTCCTTGAAAATCTCGATATCGAGCACCATTTCCAGTGACATAAGAAAGATGACTATAGAACCGGCCACTGCAAACGAATTGATATCAACACCAAAGAGGTTCAGAATCCAATCTCCGACAAAGAAGAAAAGAAACATCAGACCGAATGCAAAGAAAACAGCCTTGACAGGGTTTATGATCTTACCCCTATCACGTATCGAAAGGACAATAGGCATAATTCCGATAGGGTCAATTACTGCAAAGAGCACAATGAATGCACTCAAGAACTCAACAGAGCTGAAAGAGGCAAAAAAATCCATATTTCTCCTTATTAATATTATACAATTATTGAATGAGATGTCCCGCAAATGCCCGGCACAACAAGCCGGCAGGCATCCATGGCAACTACGGAAAATCCCCGATACAGCACACATCTGATGTCGTGCTTCATAATCTATGCAAAAATATAAATATTCCACGAAAAAGAAAGCAACCTGGCAAAGTTTAATCATTCAACTGACATTTTTTCACAATTCTTTCTTGACAAGACAACAAGCAAACTCGAAATGCACACTCATTAGAAACCACAGAGACTCTAAAGACCTTTCCTGGCAGTCTACAAAAATTATGCAAAAAATCGCGGCAGAACGCTGTAATTTAAGGAATTTGTTGTATCTTTGCGCCCGAATTCTATCAACATAATGTCTAACTCATTAACTTTTAAAAAATTATGAGCGAAATTTTAACAGGTACACCCGATTTCAATTGGGAGTCGTACGAGAATGGAGAGAACATCTCAGGTCTCTCACACGAGCAGCTTGAGCAGGCTTATGACAAGACCTTGAACAAGGTATCAAGCCGCGAGGTAGTAAACGGTACTGTTATCGGTATCAACAAGCGTGAGGTTATTGTAGACATCAACTACAAGCAGGACGCTATCATCCCAGTAAGCGAGTTCCGCTACAACCCCGATCTCAAGATCGGCGACCAGGTAGAGGTTTATATCGAGAACCTCGAGGACAAGAAGGGTCAGTTGAACCTTTCACACAAGAAAGCACGCGCAAGCCGTTCTTGGGAGCTTGTAAACAAGGCTATGGAAGAGCAGGCAGTTGTACGTGGCTACATCAAGTGCCGCACTAAGGGCGGTATGATCGTTGACGTATTCGGCATTGAGGCATTCTTGCCAGGCTCACAGATCGACGTTAAGCCTATCCGTGACTACGATGCATACGTTGGCCAGACAGAAGACTTCAAGATCGTAAAGATCAATCAGGAATTCAAGAATGTTGTTGTTTCTCACAAGGCTCTCATCGAGGCTGAGCTTGAGGAGCAGAAGAAGAAGATCATCAGCACACTCGAGAAGGGTCAGGTACTCGAGGGTACAGTCAAGAACATCACTTCTTACGGTGTGTTCATCGACCTCGGTGGCGTTGACGGTCTCATCCACATCACAGACCTCTCTTGGGGCCGCGTAAACGATCCTACAGAGGTTGTTGCTCTTGACCAGAAGATCAACGTTGTTATCCTTGACTTCGATGACGAGAAGAAGCGTATCGCTCTCGGCTTGAAGCAGCTCACTCCACACCCATGGGATGCTATCGATGCAGACCTCAAGGTAGGTGATGTTGTTAAGGGTAAGGTTGTCGTTATGGCAGACTACGGTGCGTTCATCGAGATCGCTCCAGGCGTTGAGGGTCTTATCCACGTTTCAGAGATGTCTTGGAACCAGCACTTGCGTTCAGCTCAGGACTTCATGAAGGTTGGCGAAGAGGTTGAGGCAGTTATCCTTACACTCGACCGCGACGAGCGCAAGATGTCTCTCGGTATCAAGCAGCTCAAGGAGGATCCTTGGACAAACATCGAGGAGAAGTATCCAATCGGTTCTAAGCACACAGCTAAGGTTCGCAACTTCACAAACTTCGGTATCTTCGTTGAGATTGAGGAGGGTGTTGACGGCCTTATCCACATCAGCGACCTCTCTTGGACAAAGAAGGTTAAGCACCCATCTGAGTTCACACAGATCGGTGAGGCTATCGACGTTCAGGTTCTTGAGATCGACAAGGAGAACCGTCGCTTGAGCCTTGGCCACAAGCAGCTCGAGGAGAATCCTTGGGATGTATTCGAGACTGTATTCACCGTTGGTTCAATCCACGAGGGTGTTATCACAGAGCTCATCGACAAGGGCGCAGTAGTATCTCTCCCTTACGGTGTTGAGGGCTTTGCTACTCCAAAGCACCTTGTTAAGGAGGACGGCTCACAGGCTGCTGCTGACGAGAAGCTCCAGTTCAAGGTAATCGAGTTCAACAAGGAGGCTAAGAGAATCATCCTTTCTCACAGCCGCATCTTCGAGGATGCCGCTAAGGAGGAGGAGAAGGCAGAGAAGAAGGCTGCTGCAGCTGCTCGCAAGAGCAAGAAGGCTGCTGAGGAGCAGACTCCTGCTATCCAGAATCAGGCAGCTTCTACAACTCTTGGTGACATCGATGCACTCGCTGCACTCAAGAGCAAGCTCGAGGCTGGTGAATAATCAAATTCACACAATATCCATGGTAAAGGCTGCCGCACGGCAGCCTTTACTATTTTTTATATTACATACATACCCACACCATTGTTTCACATTTAACAACAAACATCACCCACCACATATTAAACAATGAAACATTAAACAATAAACACTCCACACTTGCATTATATCCAAACAATAACTAAATTTGCCACGCCATGGAACCGTTTGAAGTACACATATTGGGTTGTGGTTCAGCACTGCCGACCACCCGCCACAATGCCAGTTCACAAGTTGTCAGAATTGGCAACAAACTCTTCATGATAGATTGCGGCGAAGGCACACAGTTGCAGTTACGCAGAGGACACATACATTTCTCGTTCATCAATCACATCTTTATCTCACATCTGCACGGTGACCACTGCTTCGGGCTAATAGGACTCATCTCCACATTCGGACTCCTCGGACGTACCGCTCCACTTCACATATATGCAGACAAAAAGCTTGAAGAGTTGCTACAGCCACAAATCGACTTCTATTGCAAGGGGATGAATTACCCCGTATTCTTCCACCACATTGATGCTACAAGGCACGAAGTGATATTCGAGGACAACACGATTACAGTGGAGACTCTTCCGCAGAACCACCGTATTCCATGCTGTGGTTTCCTGTTCAAGGAGAAGCCGAAGAAAAGGCACCTCATTGGCGATGCGGTAAACTACTACAACATACCCACATATATGCGTCAGGCAATAAAGGACGGTGCCGACTTCACCACCCCCGAAGGCGAGACAATCCCCAACTGCCGTCTGACAAAAGACGCCGACCCATCGCGCAGCTATGCATATTGCAGCGACACATTACCCTGCCCCGACAACTGTGAGTACATAAAAGACGTAGACCTGCTGTACCATGAGGCCACATTTGCCGACAGCGAGCAGGCGCGCGCAAAAAGCACGCACCACAGCACTGCGCGCGAAGCGGCAAAAATAGCAAAGGGAGCTGGAGCAAAGAGACTGGCAATAGGCCATTACTCATCGCGCTACGACGACAGCCGCATTTTACAACAGGAAGCCAACGAGGTTTTCCCCGATACAGAATGTGCCGACGAAGGAATGGTTTTCAGCATTTAACCCATATATCGGACAAAAAGTAGATTTCAGAATTAAACCATTCTCGCCAAAAACAATCCAAAAAGAAATTGGACAGACAATGACAGATAAGGGGTACAACGAAAAAGAAATTGCAGCCAGGCTCAAGGACGAGAGCAGGAGAGCTGCTGCTTTTTCGGTCATTGTCAACAGATACAGCCAACAGATATACTGGAACATACGCCGAATGGTACTCTCACACGACGATGCCAACGACCTTGTACAGAACACCTTCGTCAAAGCATGGACAAATATCGGGAAGTTCCGTGGCGAATCGCAGATATCGACCTGGCTCTACCGCATAGCAATAAACGAGACCCTCAATTTCTTGGCAAAAAATACGGGCAATACCGTTTCACTTGATTCCCCTGAAGGTGCTGTCGCCGAAATGCTTGAGAGCGATACACATTTCAACGGCGACAGGGCCGACGCACTGCTACAGGAGGCCATAAGCCGTCTTCCCGACAAACAACGTCTCGCATTCAACATGAAGTACTACGAGAATATGAAATATGAGGAGATGTCCGAGATACTTGGCACAAGCGTAGGAGCATTGAAGGCATCGTACCACATTGCGGTAAAAAAAATTGAAGAATATTTGAGTGACAAGGATTAAACCTTCGGTATATAATCACATCTAAAATACAGATATAGAAAAGATGAGATTGGAAGACTACAATAACAGACAACCGTTCAGCACGCCTGATGGCTATTTTGAAGAGCTGAACAGGAAGATTATCGGGGCTACGAGCAAAGTCCAGGCAGAACCCACTACAACTGCCAAAAAGAGCATCAGACTGGGTATGTATTCAAAATGGTTGAGTGTTGCAGCCATGTTGGCTTTTGTCTGTCTCATTGCCTTAAATGGCACAGACGATAATCAGACCGCAGAGAGCACTATCCTCGTTGCCGATACGGAATATATACCTGATGACGGCACAGAAAACATCACCGAAGAGGAGTTTATGGACAACCTTCTCGACAACTACCCCATCGACGACTATACATTCTATTGTTACCTGACTGAATACGAATAAAAAAAGCAACTGGTATGAAAAAAATAAATATCACATCCGGCAAAATCATAGGCATGGCACTCACTTTGGTCATTATCCTTGCAATGCCTTTCGGTGCAATGGCACAGCAGAACAAGCAGGAGAACAGGAGAAGACACTTCTCACCCGAGGAGTTCCAGAAACACCAGAGAGAGTATATCACAGCAAAGGCAAGCCTCACACAGGAGGAGGCTGACGCATTCTTCCCGCTCTTCTTTGAACTGCAGAAGAAGAAGTTCACCCTTGAACATGAAGCCCGCAAGAGCATAAAGAAGGAACGTGGAGAGAAAATGAACGAAGAGCAGTGCCGCGAGTTTGTAAACAAGATGAGTGATGTAAAGATTGATATCGCAAAACTGGAGAAAGAGTACACGGCAAAGTATCTTAAGGTCATTCCCGCATGCAAGCTTTTAGGAGTACAGCATGCCGAGATAACATTCCAGCGCGACCTCATGAAACGCATGATGCGTGGTCCCGAACGTAAAGCACCAAAACAAGACAATAAAAGATAACACTAAAAAGATGATGAGTTTGCTCATCATCTTTTTTCGTATTCAAGGGTTTATATTAATCCGTTTCAAACCTTCTCACTTTCCTTTGCCTCATTCCAGAGAGCATCCATCTCCTCAAGCGACATATCCTTGAGGTTCAGGCCTTTTGCTTTTGAACTTTCCTCTACGTGATTGAATCTGCGACGGAATTTCGCGTTTGTCAATTCAAGGGCATTGTCAGGATTTATATCATAGAGACGGGCAGCATTCACAAGGCTGAAGATGAGGTCTCCGAACTCTTTCTCGCAGTTCACCTTGTCACCCTTCTCCATCTCGGCTTCAACCTCGGCAATCTCCTCGCGTACCTTAGCCCATACCTCCTCTTTTTTCTCCCAGTCAAAGCCCACATTCGCAGCCTTCTCCTGCATTCGGTATGCCTTTATGAGCGATGGCATCGAATTGGGCACCCCACTGAGAATGCTCTTGTTGCCGTCTTTCTCTGTCATCTTCAGCTGTTCCCAGTTCTTGCATACCTCACCGGCAGTCTCGGCAACAGCCGTACCGAACACGTGCGGATGACGATATATAAGTTTATCGCAAAGACGGTCGCACACATCCTTCATATCGAACTGCTGTTTCTCACTCGCAATCTTGGCATAGAAAGCCACGTGCAACAACACATCCCCCAGTTCCTTGCAGATATTCTGCGTATCATCGGCAATGAGCGCATCACACAGTTCAAAACACTCCTCTATGGTATTGGGACGCAGGCTGTGGTTTGTCTGTTTCCTGTCCCAAGGACACTTCTCACGCAACTCGTCAAGGACATCCAGAAACCTCCCGAAAGAGGCCATAATTTCTTCTCTGCTATGCATAGTTCAGTTATTTTCTTATTTTACTTAAACATTTTCCTGTGCGAAGATAAATAATTTAATTCAAAGACAAGTTAATTGACAAATAAGAGTTATCTTTGCAGATAGCATAAATTGCATCAATTGCGTTCAAAACGAAAAAAACATATAATACTATGAGTTTAGCGACAACTTATATTCCCGCAGAGGTAGAAGAGAAGTGGTACAGCTACTGGATGAAGAACAACCTGTTCCATTCAGAGCCGGATGAGAGAGAGCCATATACTATTGTTATCCCGCCACCGAACGTAACAGGTGTGCTTCATATGGGACACATGCTCAACAATACAATCCAGGATATCCTTGTGCGCCACGCGCGTATGCTTGGCAAGAATGCCTGCTGGGTACCCGGTACCGACCACGCCTCTATCGCAACCGAGGCAAAGGTTGTAAAGAAACTATCAGCACAGGGCATCAAGAAGAGCGACCTCACACGCGAGGAGTTCCTCAAGCACGCTTGGGAGTGGACCGACGAGCACGGAGGCATCATCCTTCAGCAGTTGCGCAAATTGGGTGCTTCATGCGACTGGGACCGCACATCGTTCACCATGGACGAGACACGCAGCAAGAGTGTCATCAAGGTATTCTGCGACCTCTATAACAAAGGTCTCATCTACCGTGGACTCCGCATGGTAAACTGGGACCCCAAGGCACAGACAGCCCTCAGCAACGAGGAGGTTATCTACAAGGAGGAGAAGAGCAAGCTCTACTACCTGAGATATTTCGTAGACGAAGCAGCAGGCAGCACCGACGGTGAGGAAGAGGGCGCAGTGACACTGTCACCTGCAGATGCATTCGACCCCACAGTGAAACACCAGATCCTGCACCGCGATGCCGACGGCCGCCGTTATGCGGTTGTTGCCACAACACGTCCCGAGACAATCATGGGTGATACAGCAATGTGTATCAACCCGAAGGACCCTAAAAACACATGGCTAAAGGGCAAGAAGGTTATTGTTCCGCTTGTAAACCGTGTGATTCCTGTAATTGAGGACCGCTATGTTGAGATTGAGTTCGGTACAGGTTGCCTTAAGGTGACACCCGCACACGATACCAACGACTACATGCTTGGCAAGACACATAATCTTGAGACAATCGACATATTCAATGCCGATGCTACGATAAGCGAAGCAGGCGGACTCTATGTAGGCATGGACCGTATGGATGTGCGCAAGCAGATTGTCAAGGACCTTGAGGCGGCAGGCCTCCTTGAGAAGGTCGAGGACTATGACAACAAGGTCGGTTACAGCGAACGCAACGCCGACACAGCTGTAGAGCCACGTCTCTGTATGCAATGGTTCCTGCGCATGCAGCATTTTGCAGACATCGCATTGCCACCGGTAATGGAAGACAGACTCAAGTTCTACCCGACAAAATACAAGACAACATACAACAACTGGCTTGCAAACATCCAGGACTGGTGTATCAGCCGTCAGTTGTGGTGGGGTCACCGCATCCCTGCATATTTCCTCCCTACAGCCGAGGGCGCTGACGAGAAGTATGTTGTAGCCGAGAGCCGCGAAGAGGCACTTGCATTGGCAAAGGCGATCCCTGGTTATGAGAACATTACAGCCGAGGAGCTCCGCCACGACGAGGATGCACTCGACACATGGTTCAGCTCATGGTTGTGGCCAATCTCACTGTTCAACGGTATTCTTGACCCAGGCAACAAGGAGATAAGTTACTACTACCCTACCAACGACCTCGTAACAGGTCCGGACATCATCTTCTTCTGGGTTGCACGTATGATTATGGCGGGCTACGAGTATCAGGGCGAGATGCCGTTCAGAAACGTATACTTCACAGGTATCGTACGCGACAACCTCGGCCGTAAGATGAGCAAGTCATTGGGTAACAGCCCCGACCCGCTCGACCTTATCGCACGTTACGGAGCGGACGGTGTACGCATGGGTATCATGCTGTCGGCACCGGCAGGAAATGACATTCTCTTTGACGAGGGACTCTGCGAGCAGGGACGTAACTTCTGCAACAAAATATGGAACGCATTCCGCCTTGTAAAGGGTTGGAACGTAAGCAAAGAGATAGAGCAGCCCGAGAGTTCAAAGCTCGCAATCAAGTATTTCGGCGACACACTCGCGAAATCGGCAGAGCTTCTTGAGGAGCAGTTCGGCAAGTATCGCCTTAACGAGGCGTTGATGAATGTGTACTCGCTCTTCTGGGACGAGTTCTCGGCTTGGTATCTCGAGATGATCAAGCCCGCATACGGTTCACCCATCGACGCAGCCACATACGAGGCTACACTTGGATTCTTCGACAGCCTCATGCGTCTGCTCCACCCGTTCATGCCGTTCATCACCGAGGAGTTGTGGCAGAACATCATGGAGCGCAAGGATGGCGAGAGCCTTATGGTACAGAGCGTAAAGGAGCTTGCAACATCATACGATGACGCGTTCCTTGCAAAGATTGCGACATTGAAGGATGTAATAGGCAACGTACGTGCCATCCGCCAGCAGAAGAACCTTTCACCACGCGAGCCGTTGGCATTGCAGATTGTGGGCGAGTCACCTGTTGCAGGCCTTGAGAGCGTACTCACCAAGATGGGTAACCTGACATCTATCGAAAATGTAACTACCCCAGATGATACAGCTGTATCATTCCGCGTAGGCACTACAGAGTTTGCAGTACCCATGGGCTCGCTCATCGACAAGGATGCCGAGATTGCAAAAATGCAGGAGGAGCTTGCATACCATGAGAAGTTCCTCAAGAGCGTCGAGGCAAAGCTGAATAACCCCAACTTCGTAAGCAAGGCTCCCGAGAAGATCATAGCCATCGAGCGCAAGAAACAGTCCGATGCGACAGAGAAGATTGCCATGCTCAAGGAGAGCATTCTTAAATTGTCGAAGTAACCAACATTAAATGACACTTTATGAAAGAGAACAACAGTAAACTTGTAAAAATCCTCATTGCTGTATCGGCATGCCTTTTCATCGGAATTGTCATTGCCGTAATCAGCCTTATAAACAGCAGGGACGAAGCTGAAACAGCAATACAGGAGAAACAGGAGATAGAGGAACTTGTTGCGCTTGAGAAAGAGGAGATGATGAATGACCTCACCAAGGCTCAGACCGAATATCAGGAGCTCATCATAAAGATCAACAACGATTCCCTAAAGTTCAAACTCGAGCGTGAGCAGATGCGTACCCAGGCCCTCATTGAGGAACTGGAGCGTACAAAGGCTACAAGCTATGCCGAAATAACTCGCCTGAAAAAAGAGTTGAAGACACTGCGCGAGGTTCTCAAGGACTACACACGCCAAATAGCGGAACTCAGCCATGAGAACGAGTCGCTTAAACAGGAGAACAGTGTGGTGAAAGAGAGGATAAGGAACGCCAACAAACAGATTGACAACCTTTCAAGCGAGAAGGAGAAACTCTCGGAGAAGGTATCCTTGGCATCGCAGCTTGACGCTACGAACATAAGAATCACATTATTGAGAAAGAACGGCCGCGAGACCGACAATCTTAAGAAAGCCAAGCAGATAAAGGTCAATTTTGACATTGCAAAAAATATCACATCTTCGACAGGCAGCAAGGTGGTCTACGTTCGTATACTACAGCCTGATATGGAATCTCTCCGCAAGAGCGATACAAACCTGTTCAAGTACGAGAACCGTGAGATTACCTATTCAATGAAGAGGGAGTTCGAGTTCACTGGCAAGGAGACAAGCCTTGAAATGTACTGGAATATCGAAGAGACTTTGCAGGAGGGAGAATACAATATCTTCATCTTTGTCGATGGCAATATGATTGGTACTGGCAAGGCTAATTTTGAATAAGAATAAGAAGAATCATGAAAAGAATACTTGTTACCGGAGGTGCCGGTTTCATCGGTTCACACCTGTGCGAGCGATTGCTCAAGGACGGCAATGATGTCATATGCCTTGACAACTACTTCACAGGCAGTAAGGACAACATACGCCACCTCATAGGCAACGACCACTTCGAGCTTGTTCGTCACGATGTGACACAACCATACACTGCCGAGGTTGACGAGATATACAATCTCGCGTGCCCTGCATCACCGGTACATTACCAGCATGACCCGGTAAAGACAATACAGACATGCGTCATTGGTTCTATGAACATGCTGGGTCTTGCCAAACGTGTGGGCGCAAAAATATTGCAGGCCTCTACAAGTGAGGTATACGGCGACCCGAACATCCATCCACAGGTCGAGGGCTATTGGGGCAACGTTAATCCCATAGGAATACGTTCGTGTTATGACGAAGGCAAGCGTTGTGCCGAAACATTATTTATGGACTACCACCGTCAGAATGCCACACGCATAAAGATTATACGTATCTTCAACACCTACGGTCCACGTATGAGCATGAACGACGGCCGCGTGGTATCCAACTTCATTGTCCAGGCACTGAAAGGCGAGAACATTACAATCTATGGCGACGGAGAGCAGACACGCAGTTTCCAGTATGTCGATGACCTTGTTGAAGGCATGGTACGCATGATGGAGACCGACGACAGTTTCACAGGCCCTGTAAACATCGGAAACCCGGGAGAATTCACAATGCTTGAGCTTGCCCAAAAGGTAATTGAACTCACGGGCTCTTCATCAAAGATAGTCTTTGAGCCACTGCCGCAGGATGACCCACGCCAGCGTAAACCGGACATAACACTTGCACATGAAAAGCTTGGCGGCTGGCAGCCGAACATAAAGCTTGACGAAGGCTTGGGAAAGACAATCGAATATTTCAAGAGACTTGTCTGAAAAGAGAACTCTACACATTATATAAACAGGATAAAAGAACTAATTAAATAATATACAAGATGAATATTCTAGAACTTAGCGAACAGGAGATAGTACGCCGTGAGGCACTTGCCGAACTGCGTAACATGGGCATTGAGCCATATCCGGCAGCAGAGTACCCCACAAACGCATTCTCAACAGATATCCTTGCAGAATTCAAGGACGAGGACGAGCCACGTGAGGTATGCATTGCAGGACGTATGATGAGCCGCCGTATCATGGGTAAGGCGTCATTCATTGAACTTCAGGACTCAAAAGGCCGTATCCAGGTATACATTACCCGCGACGACATCTGCCAGGGTGAAAACAAGGATAACTACAACGTACTTTTCAAGAGACTGCTCGACATAGGTGACTTTGTAGGTATCAAGGGTATCGTGTTCCGCACACAGACCGGTGAGATCACCGTTCACGCAAAGGAGCTGACAATCCTTTCAAAGAGCATCCGTCCGCTGCCTATCGTGAAGTACAAGGACGGCGTTGCCTACGACCGTTTCGAGGACCCCGAGCTGCGTTACCGTCAGCGTTATGTCGACCTTGTCGTGAACGATGACGTAAAGGAGATTTTCATCAAGCGCAACAAGATATACAGTTCAATGCGTGAGTTCTTCAACTCAAAGGGCTACATGGAGGTTGAGACACCGGTATTGCAGTCAATCCCCGGTGGTGCGGCAGCACGCCCGTTCATCACACACCACAACGCACTCGACATTCCCCTTTACCTGCGTATCGCCAACGAGCTTTACCTGAAGCGCCTTATCGTAGGTGGCTTTGAGGGCGTATACGAGTTCTCAAAGAACTTCCGCAACGAGGGTATGGACCGCACACACAACCCGGAGTTCACCTGTATGGAGATTTATGTATCGTACAAGGACTACAACTGGATGATGTGCTTCACAGAGCAGATGCTCGAGAAGATTGCGCTTGACGTCAACGGCACGACAGATGTACAGGTGGGCGAGCACACTATCAGCTTCAAGGCACCATTCCGTCGAGTGACAATGCTCGACTCTATCAAGGAGTTCACCGGATATGACCTCAACGGCAAGAGCGAGGAGGAGATTTTTGCCATCTGCAAGGAACTCAAGATGGAGGTTGACGACACCATGGGTAAGGGCAAGCTCATCGACGAGATTTTCGGCGAGTTCTGCGAGGGCAACTACATACAGCCTACATTCATAACAGACTACCCCATCGAGATGTCCCCCCTCTGCAAGCGTCACCGCAACAATCCGGACCTCACAGAGCGCTTCGAGCTTATGGTCAACGGCAAGGAGCTGTGTAACGCATACAGCGAGCTCAATGACCCTATTGACCAGGCAGAACGTTTCCAGGAGCAGTTGCACCTGAGCGAGAAGGGCGACGACGAGGCTATGTTCATCGACAAGGACTTTGTACGTGCCCTTGAGTACGGTATGCCTCCAACATCAGGTATGGGTATCGGTATGGACCGTCTTGCAATGCTCATGACAGGTCAGACAACAATCCAGGAGGTTCTCTTCTTCCCGCAGATGCGTCCCGAGAAGAAGGTTCCCAAGGACAACGCCGCAGCCTTTGCAGAAATCGGTGTTCCCGAGGAGTGGGTTCCGGTGCTTCACAAGGCAGGCTATAACCTCGTGAACGATCTAAAGGGTGGCAACGCACAGAAGATACAGATGGAGATCGGCGGCATCAACAAGAAGTTCAAGCTCGGCTACACAAACCCATCTGTAAACGATGTTGCCGCGTGGATTGAGAAACTGGGATAAACATAGAGAAACCGATACATTTATAATAATGCCGCAAGGGAGTGGCCTTACAAGGGAATGATTCCTGAGCGGCATATAAAACACTATATTATGGAACTATCGAACAAACAGGTTGCCATTATGGGCGGCGGCAGTTGGGCGACAGCTATTGCCAAGATTATTCTGAACAACGTCGACACCATAAACTGGTACATCAGACGCGATGACCGCATCGAGGACTTCAAGCGTCTGGGTCACAACCCGGCTTACCTCTCGGCGGTGAAGTTCGACACCAACAGAATCAATTTCTCGTCGGACATCAACAAAATTGTCAAGGAGAGTGACATTCTGGTATTCGTTACCCCGTCACCTTACCTCAAGAACCACCTGAAGAAGTTGAAGGCCGACCTCGAGGACAAATTTATCGTGAATGCCATAAAAGGTATTGTTCCCGATGAGAACCTGATTATCTCGGAGTATTTCAACAAAGTGTACAAAGTTCCTTACGAGAACATCGCGGCTATAGCCGGTCCATGTCACGCCGAGGAGGTTGCCCTTGAGCGTCTCTCTTACCTGACTGTGGGCTGTTCAAGCATCGACCACGCAAAGCAGTTTGCCAAGAAGCTGGGCAACAGCTTCATCAAGACCTCTGTCAGCGACGACGTTGTGGGCATCGAGTACGGTTCAGTTCTCAAGAACATTTACGCCATTGCAGCAGGTATATGCAGCGGACTGAAGTATGGTGACAATTTCCAGGCAGTACTGATGTCGAATGCAGCCATAGAGATGAACCGTTTCCTGAATGTGGTGCACCCAATCGAGCGCACAATCAACGACTCGGTATATATGGGCGACCTGCTTGTTACAGGATACTCCAAGTTCAGCCGTAACCGTGTGTTCGGCAGCATGATCGGTAAGGGTTACTCTGTAAAGAACGCGCAGATTGAGATGGAGATGATTGCCGAGGGTTACTATGCAGCAAAGTGTATCAAGGAAATCAACGAGCACTACCGCATCAACACCCCAATCATCGATGCTGTCTACAACATTCTGTACGAGGGTATCTCACCTGTAATTGAGATCAAGTTGCTGACTGACTCGTTCAAGTAAAAAAAAGAAGAGAAACAAATAACATTTATCCCCCTCGCCCTACGGGCACTCCCAAGTGTGAGAGTTTTAAATGCTCCTCCACTCTGCCATCAGAGGGGAGGTGGTCGAAGACCGGAGGGGAGCAATAAAAAACAAAACAATAACAATGAAGAACATTTCATTAAACATCGACAAGGTAACAGGTTTTGTTACCCGCGAGCAGATTTTGGCCCTTGAGCCACAGGTAAAGAGAGCACAGCAGGCTCTTGAAGAGGGTACACTCCCAGGCAATGACTTCCTCGGATGGTTGCACTTGCCATCTTCCATAACACAGGAGCACCTTGATGACCTCAAGGCTACAGCAAAGACTCTCCGTGAGAATTGCGAGGTAGTGGTTGTTGCAGGTATCGGCGGTAGCTACCTTGGTGCACGTGCTGTCATCGAGGCACTCAGCAACAACTTTGCTGCACTGCTCAACAACAATGGCCCACGCGTAATCTTCGCAGGACACAACATCAGCGAGGACTACCTCTATGAGCTCACCGAGTACCTCAAGGACAAGAAGTTCGGTGTCATCAACATCTCCAAGTCAGGTACAACAACCGAGACTGCCCTTGCATTCC
>CALCEC010000079.1 GCA_937900095.1 uncultured Bacteroidales bacterium
TTTTCCTAAATCACTCAACTTTTTGCTTAGCCCCCAGACTTTGCCGGTGAGCCGACTTTTGAGGCCTTTATGATAAGACTCAATGAACTATTTTAACTCCCGATTCTTGTCATTTATCGATATTTTCCATAACTTGCCATTGTTAACCGCTGCTGCGGTATCTGTCTAATGATAATCTATTATTGAACACACTTATGGAAAAGAAAACAAATAGCCTGTGGAACTGGTTCAAAGGTTCAGAAAACGAAGAAAAACAAGATGCTGACCGCTATTCTGCTTCAATTGAAATGGAGAAGCAGATAGGAGAGCAGATATACAATGCCTTGCAGGGTAGTGTGGTTGAGGAGGTGTTGAACAAGACAAAGGTGTCTAACAGCGATGCCTATTGGAGGAGTACTATGGAGGGGCATAGCCTGAAAGTTGAGAAGGAGCTACTGTCCGATTTTTACGAGTTGTGCAACGATGTGAAGCTGAAACTGGGTTTTGACGAAAAGGTGGACTTCTACATAACCGGTGACTCCTCGGTGAATGCATTCTCTGTGGCTGCCGAGAGTGAGGACGAGCCGCATATCGTGAATATCAATTCGGCCCTCTTCGGGTTAATGAGTAATGACGAGCTGCGCTTTGTTGTAGGTCACGAACTCGGTCATCTAATAAACAAGGATACAGCACTCGCGAGGCTTATCAGTTTTGTGTTTCCGCCAGATGCCAATGTTCCTGTGACACTGCAATACAAGATACGTCTTCACGAGCAATTGGCCGAGCTTGTTGCCGACAGATACGGATACCTGGCAACAGGCAATCTGGGTGCCTGCGTTACTGCTTTCTTCAAGTTGGCTTCGGGGCTCGACCTGGAGAAGATGAATGTCAGCATTGAAGCACTCATTGCCGATAACAACAGAAGGCTTAACTACTTCCTGAACGACAAGGGTGTGAGCAGGGCGTCGCATCCGGTGAACCCTATAAGGATACAGGCACTCAATCTGTTCGCTACGGCCCAAAGCAAGGCTGAGCTGGACAAGGGAATGGATGAACTGATATCGATACTGTTGAAGATAGGATGCAGCGAACTGGACGAGCACACGGCACGCTTCATTGCATCGGCAGGTCTCATTGTTGCAAATACCGATTCTGCTGTTGCGAAGGAGGAGGTGGAGCAGATAATACACTCTTTGGCCGGTATGAAGATATTCCCCAGAAAATTCCTGGATGAGATTGCCGAGGGTGATGTAGTAAAGACATTCAACGATGCAGTGGGCAAGATTCTTGAGATTAACCCGGGAATGAGGGAGGGGATGCTCCAATACATGATTCACATTGTCCTCTCTGACAAGATAATTGCCAAGGAAGAGGTTGAACTGATATATAATTTCGGCAACAGCATAGGTCTTAGCGAAATAGAGATTGCAACAGCCATTGCCGAGTCAATACAGCAATGCTACGTACCGAGTCTTGATGCGATATGTTAGTTGATATCACGTTGCATCCAATAAGGTATTTACAGTTCTGATAAAGGCCGGTAGATTGTAGATGAAGTGCAGTTCGGGTATCTACAATTCATCCTTGCTGTTAGTTACAAAACCACCTTGCTGCTGTCTTTTAAACTATAGCAAGGTGGTTTATATTACATGGCAGGACAGAGATTCCTTGTCTTTTTGAAATCCAATCGGCATCAGTTGAACGGGTCATTCTCTTCGCGACGTTCTGTTTGCGAAGGAGAAATGAACTCTTCGGGGTAATAACCTTTGATGTAATAACCCTTGTCGCGCATCTCTCCGTCTATAATGTCACCGATTACACCGCCTTCGGTTGTCTCACGATAGAGTTCCTCGTAGTCGCGCGTATAGTCGGGGTTCGGCACAACATTCACAATGAAATTCAGCTCCTTGACACCTTTGGGTTCAATATTGCCATATATGCGTATCGTATGTCTTACCTCGCCGACATTCTTACGGCTGTCATATTTCATATGCAGGAAACTGTTTCCGTGCGGTGGAATAAGGCGCTCGGCGTCCTGATCCACCACAATGCAACCGCACGTGGTATGTATGTCCTGAATGATAAGGGGTTCGTTGCCTGTATTCTCAATATTATATATAATACTCAACTCCTCACCTTGTCTTATAGGAAAATAGTGACGTTCTGAATCTTCCACAAAGACAGTTGTGTTACGTATAACACGTTTACATCCGGTTATACCTAAAAGCAACGCAATCGCGAGTGCTGCAAAAATTATTCTTTTCATATGAAATCTATTGTATGTTAAATTGCTGTTTATAATTAATAATGACGGCTTCATCCCCCCTTTCATTGCTATTCTGTCAAGCAAATCTCGTCAATGGCGATATGATATCTTCCCGATGAATATATCTTCAAAATCAACTCTTTCCTGTTTGCCGCATTACCCAGTTTCTCTTCCCAGGTAATAAGCTGTGGACCGTCCTTATGTGCTGTCTTGGGCTTATGCCTTGATACCAGCTTGTCACCTGAATATATCTCAATCTTTGACGGTATCTCTATCCTGTGACGTGGCAAGGAAAGGAAGTTCATCTTCAGTTTAGCAGCGTTTACGGCAGGCAGCGTGATGCTTATCTCCTCCTCGGGGATAATGTTCCATCCATAGTAATAGCTGTTCGGGATTCCCGGTGCGCCATCGGTAAGTCCTTTGTACACCTGGGTGCCGTTTCCCGAAGTTACTGCCAGTTCCTTGCCGTAAATGGCATTGGGACTATATTTCGCTTGCAGAATATACTCTTTCCAACTATTGACATAATCGGCACTCTTGTCACCGACCTCGTTTATCTCTGTTAGGTTGAATGCCTTGTATCCATCATTGAAAATCTCCAGCAACTCATGTATATACCCATTGACAATCAAACGGTTGTCTTCTCCAAGGGTTGCAAATCCATAATCCCCATAGCCTGCATTGCGGGCAATTTCAAGACGTGTAAACGACAGCGCCGTTATAAGTTTGCGTAATGAATATGCCTCTTCTTCATCGGCTCTGTTTTTCAGTAGAGTAATGGTATCGTAAAACTCGACAAGTTCCTTGGGGTCAAGAAAGACATCAATCTTTTCATCTATACCACCGTAAATGGGAATGACCTTGTCTGTACTCTCCTCATTCTGGAGCAGGCGGCAATAGAAGTCCGAGATGACTGAACCTGCAACAGGATACACACGGTGGAAGTAATCCTTTACAAGCGGCTCAATCTCAATGTCGGGATTCATCATAAGAGCGGCAAGCAGATTGGTGTGCATATCCTCGAATGTAGAATAGTCGTATCCGCTACCATTCAAGAAGATGCCTTTTATTCCGTTCTCCTTGTATATCCTGAAGCGACGTTGCATTGACTTTAGTATGGGATAAGGCGAGAAGTAGTCATCGTAGTTGTTTACATAATCCCATACATAAATGTTGTCTGTCTTTGTACTCCACTCCTTGATTATCTGCTCGAATGCCGACACATTCTTTTCTTTCAGCTCCTTACCCGGTTGCCAATCTATAGTACTGACAATAACACCTGCATTCTCGGGCAACCTGTCCTTGCTTGGCTTGACAGTCGTATGGTAGGCCGAAGTGAAGAAGATATGATTAGGGAAACGCATTGCAAGCTTCCTTATCATTCTGGTGACTGCCGGTGTAGCGTTGCCTTCACTATTGCCTGCCGCCTGACAGTGGCTGCACATACAGGCAATCTTGTTGTCATTAGGGAGTATGGCAAAATAATACGGTATTCTATTGCCGTCACCGCAGTTATCCATTATGTAGTCACATATATAACCGAACAACTTATCCGAAGTGAAACAGAACTGTGACCCCGCACGTTTGCCGTCGTAATATGCATATACACTCCTGTCGGGCTCATCGGGAAGAGTAACTGCGATATTATGCCCCCATATTCCCCAATCCCTATCAATGCAGTTAAGTCCCAGAATACCGCGTATATCCTCCTGGTGATTGGTCGGAGAGTGCATATCACGATATCTGAAAGGGAAATACCCCACAGTGTCGTTGAATGATATTATTGCTGCAGGCAGGTCTGTGTTGGAAAAACGTTCATCTGTATCGTCGACCTTACGTATATACTGGTAGATAAGCCATAGCATAGTACGCTCGTCACGTGCAGCCAGATGCAGACCTTCCTCATCATTCCTGACTCTGAAATCCCAGCTGGCGTTCTCTTCGATATGCACCGACACGAACTTGCTGTCATTGATGTCATATATATCATAGAATACCGGAGCCTGGTCATCTCCACCACGGTGCCTGAGGTGGTTGAACAGATACTCGGACCATTTCAAATCTTTCTTGCTGTCATAATCATGAGGCAACACGACATACACACCGCCATCGCCAACATAAGATACGCTCTTTCCCGAGCAACTTATGCCTGCCGATGCAAACAGTGTAAGGTATGTTACCCACAGGATGTACTTAGAAAGAAATGAGAATCTGTACATATCCGTTGTATAAGTTTCTGTATTGTGTCACAAATGTCCCATCGCTCGTCCGCTTCTGGTCATAGAGTGTATTCCATATGCCAAGAAGACCAAACGAGAGGTTGGGAGTGAGCAGATACTGCGCTCCAAGGCTCACGAATGTGTTCATATGTGAGAATGAGCTTGATATCGAATACAGGTCAATGATATTCAACTCGGGTGCTGTTCCGAATCCGGCTGATGCTGTAACCGAAGTGCGTCCGTCATCAAGAGGCGAGTATTTCGCCTTGGCCTGTGCGTTGAAGAAGAACTCCGAATCGTAGAATATGAGTGAACCGCCGGCTGTCAGCGTAAATGGTTCCAGCACCTTGTTGGCTGCCGCATTGATATTGTACAGATTCTTGTCACCTATCAGACGGCGATAGCCAAGGCCTGCGTCCATATACCAATCGTTCTTGAAATAACGTGTTGCACCGACGTTGGCTATAAATTTGGGGAAATAGCTGCAACCTGCACCTAAAGAGACCATTCCTGTCCATTTGCTGTTGAACTCGCGTGTGTAACCAAGGAGCAATTGATAGCCTGTTCCGCCGTCATCCTCGTCAGTCGGCTCCTCATCATTCCAGAAGAGCGATCCGTTACGTCCCGAGTAGTTGAGACGTGCTGAATATACATTATGTCCTTCAATTCTCTCGTAACCGATGCTGGCAACGCTTGTAAGCACATCCTGCTCACTGAAACGCGCCTGCATATACTCATAGTCAACCCTGTTCTTGTTCGCCTTATGGCGCAAGCCCTTCATCTTGGCAACAAATTCCGATATTTCAAGCGGAGAGGGTTCATAGTTCTTCTGATAGTAGTATGCCGAATCATAAGTGTGGTTGTACTCAAAGAGAAGTCCCTTTGTATAAAGCAGGCTCTTGTTGTCCGGATTGTACCGCAGAGCACTCTCAATGGTCTCCATTGCCATTGTATGGTTGTCGTCCTTTGCCTGCCGGATGGCAAGCAACTCGCAGCTGCCGGAGTAGGCGCTTATAAAATCAGCATTGCCCGTAAAACTGTCAATATTGCCACGCAACAATTCTACTGACTTGTCATACTCTCCATTGTTATTGTATATTGAAGCCTGCTTGACCATAAAATGAGGGTCATTGGGATAGACCTCACGTCCTACTGCAGTATACCTTTCAACACCTTCATTGTCATTCATCTGCGCCGAAAGATTCACGGCATACAGTAGCCCCAGGTAGTTGTCGGGTTCATAGTCCAACAGCTGCATAGCAGCAGAATAAGCCCTGACATACTCGCCATTACCCATTTTCTCCTTTATGTACGGGATTGCAAGTTCCTTGTATCCGTTCACATAGAATATCCTATTCCTGTTGTCGGTCTCGTCTGCTATTGCCCGGACGTATACCTGCAGAGCCTCCTCCTTCCTGTCAAGCCCATAAAGCAGTTCAGCCTCTTTCTGTACACTCTCCTCTTTTGTCATCAATGGTCTGATGTCGGTGTATATGTCATAGGCCTCGGCATACCTGTTGGTTGCAATGTAGCAGCTGTATAGCTTCTGGCGTGCCGCAGTGATGAGTTCATAGTCTGTGCCCTTTTCCACGACATACTCCAATTCTGGAATTGCCTCACTGTATAACCTCGCATTAATGTGTGACTCTGCCAATGCAAGCTTGTATGAGCATAGTGAGTAGGCGATGTCATAATCACCGGGGAAATCTTCGTGAAGTCTTGTAAGAACATTTACCGCCTGCTTGTCTTCACCCATAGAGCGGTAGAGCTCATACTCCATGTAACGTATTCTCTTGTTATTCAAACCATATATACGCTTGGCCTCTTTGAGATAGTATAAGGCATCCTGGTGGTATCCGTTCATTATTGCTGTCCTCAACAGGAAATCAAGTGCCTCGCGGTTATTCCTGTTCCTTTCAAAGATTTTGCCATAGATGGTATATGGTTCATTATTATGCTGCTGACGTGCAGTCTCAAGCAGCAGTTCGTTGTAAAGCTCCCTTGCTTCAGGAGTGTTGTATCCACTGTTGATGAAATACTGTACACGTGCCATTGCAAGCGGAAGCTGACCATTCTCATTCAGAATTCCCACCTTTTTGCGCAACAACATGATGTTACCCGGATTCTCGGCAAGTGCTACCGATGCCTGTTCTATGGCCTTTTCCATAAGATTGGCATTGTAGTAATGGTTTATGAGTGCCAGCTGATAATCAACATTCTTGGGGTCAAGACTGACAAGTTCACGGAGTGTATTACTGACAGCAACGAGGTTACCTTTATTCTTCTGCTCGTTATATTCCACCTCGAGCTCGTAGAAGTAGGCATCCTTAATCTGCTTGTTGTTGGGATATATCTGCTGCAGACGCTTGAACAGACGTGTAGCCTCAGTCGTATTGCCCTGTTTCTTATACAAATCGATTTTTTTACGCCACAAACCCTCCCAATAGGGATTTATCTCAAGCAACTCGTTCACATAACAGATTGCTGAAGAGTAGTTGCCGGTAATGTCCTCTACGGTTACAAGCATCTGTTTTGCCTCTACATTGTTGTAATTGGCATTTACAGCCTTTACAAGATAGAAACGTGCCTTGTCATAATCCTCCTCGTGCAACCAGTATTTTCCGGCGAGAGCATTCAGGTTACTGTCATCGGGATAGCGGTCAAGACCACTGTCGAGTATTTTCTTTCCGCTCTGCCACTGCTCCTCGCCGAACATCTGCTGTACCTTGTCATAGAACTCAACGGGAAGAGTCATTCTGGATCTGTCATCTGCTGTAGCAGGCATAACTGCAAAAACCAGCAATAACAACAATATACCGAGTATTCTGTTTGTTTGCATTCTCATCTCATTTCACTATTCATTTGTTTAACTAATCCAGTCCAGGAGTCTTTTTCAACTCTTTATCCATCAGCTCGTTTTTAGAGGCTGCAATTGCGCTGGCCTCTTTCTTGAAGCCCTTACGTTTCATCTCACCCCACTTGAAGTCACGCGAAGTCATATAACTGAAGTATCCTTTTAGAGCAAAGAATACAGTCAGTGGATGATACAAAACCGACTCTAATAGAGAGGGGATATAAAGCCATGCATACCAGCGGTGCTTGTTATATACACGCCCGGCGTAGTTGTCATAGTTTATACACATAGTATTCACGAACTGCATAAACAGGTACACGGTAAAGAGCAAGAGCCAGAATGTAGTCCAGTTTACAGCGTTTGAAATAATCAGCGTTATGAGGACAATGAATCCCAAAAGCTCGATTATCGGACCAAGAAACTCGAAGATGAACAGGTAAGGCAATGTCAGCATACCATAAACACCGTATTTGGGATTGAATACGATATCCCAGTAAAGATGGAAGAACTGGAATAGTCCACGTCCCCAGCGTGTACGCTGACGGTTGAAGATGGTCAGTGTTGCAGGTCCCTCGGTCCAACAAACTGTCTGCGGAACCTGTGTGATCTTATACGGTGTCTTTGTATTATACATATATGCAGTCATACGGGCTATCATATCCATATCCTCTGCCATTGAGAGACCGTGGTAACCACCCACGCGTATTGCAATCTCTGTATCGAACAGACCGAAGCCGCCCGATACATTGGGCATTCCTCCAACTGCAGCCCACCAGGTTTTACCGATAAGGAACGAGCGCATATACTCCAGCTCCTGGAACATCGGCAGGAATGACATTGGCGGGCGTATCTCGCTAAGACGTCCGTCTTTCATTGTGCAGCTGTTAGCCATACGCATCGTGGCGCTTACAGCAATGACGCGCTTGTCCGATGAGAGCACATCCCAGATAAGATAGTAGAGTCCCTGAGGGTTAAGTACGCAATCGACATCGGTACAAACGAAATAGGGATACTGTGCCACATTGACACCTGCATTTGATGCATCGGCCTTTGTTCCGCCGTTCTCCTTGTCGACAACCACAAGACGCTTGTACTTCTCATTGGTACTCTTGAACATACGCTTGTATGGTTTTGTCTTGATGTACTCGATATAATTGTGCGGAACCTCAACAAGGTCAAAGTTCTCAATCAGTTTCTCAAGTGTCTTGTCTTTTGAACCGTCGTTGACGATTATTACCTCAAACTTGGGATAATCCATACCCAGAAGGGAGTTGACATTATCCACAACTGTTGTCTCTTCGTTATATGCAGGAGCCACGATTGAGATTCCCGGTGTATGCGGAGAGTTGAGCAGAATACGCTTGATGTACTCGGCAGAATAGTATTTCTTTCTTCTGCGTATCTGTATAAAGGAAACTATTGTCATCAGCAGATATGAGAATATCAACCCGCTGCTGTAAAATATCATAAAATAGTTGAAGAATGTAAATAGCCAATTATTCATCTCTCGTATGCTCTATCGTTTGTAATGGGGTTCTTTATATGTTCAAAGCGTATCTTGTCCTCTTTGCCGGCAGCTTCTTCAAGTGCATGGAATGCAGCCTTGCCCTCCTCGCCACAGCAGTAGAGGGCATTGAGGATCGTCATAACTACCTTCTCGCGGTGAGCCATATTGTATGCCTCCTTAAAAAATGATACAATCTTGATACCGCGTATGCCGAGTTCTCGCAATGCTACGATTATGGATGTGCGCATATATCCGGCCGATTGGGCAAACATAGCACAGATCTCATCCACCATCTTGGTATATCCAAGGCGGCCGAGAGCACGGATGGCACGTCCCTTGACCTGCGTGTCGTTCGTCTTAAGCATGTAATTGTACAGCTCGTCACACAACTCGGTCCTGTTGAAGAATGCGATCTCGTCTATTGTAAACAGGCGGAATTTATTGTTGGGTTGCTCCAGTTTTATCCAGTCGATAAAGTTGGGCATAAGCATTTCATTGTCATTACGATACAAAAGCATATCGTGAATGGCCGGACCATCGCAATCGCGGAACAGGAAGTCTGTGTCGGGTTCCATATAACGGAACGGGTCTTCTCTATTGGTAAGTGTATATGTCGAACGCGCGATACTGCGTAGCTCCTTGTTCCGGTGATAGGCAAAACGTGTCGAAACAGAACCTCGCAAAGTACAGTCAAGTATCTGTGCAGTCCTGAAACCGCGTATACACGTCGTTACGCTACCTTTCTCAATTCTATCCTCAATCCAACCGGCCATATTGAGAACATAAAGAATCTGTTGGTAATTGTGGCGGTTGAGATTGCGTTCATTGTAGTCCTGTACCTTCTCACTCAACAATTTAGCTATGAGGTTAAGCTCACGGCTGGAGAATTTTGATGATGCGGTACGGCCTCGGCAGTCAAGAATCTTCTCGCGTACCACATCCTCATTAAGGTTCTCGGGATTCGTGAGTATCTCACTGAATACGTCAGAATACTTCTCGCGAACTTTCTGAAGCCTGTTCTTCTCAAGAATATTCAACTGGTTGCGCACGAAAAGCACAATAATACTTATCGGAATGGTAAGGAAGAGTCCAATAAGCACAACCGAGCACACTCTTATCATAAGAGGGTACTCGAGAAACTTGTAGTACATCGTGAATATAAGATACCAAAGATATTCAATGTATTCAAGTTCGTAAAACGTGTATGTCTGTTCCATCTCTAGTTTGTTTTGCCGACAATGTCTGTGTTGTCGATTTATTCAAATCTTCAAGTTATAGGACCGCGGTCCTATAACTTGAAGCATCGGTGTCGCGTTGAAATTGCTATTCAGGTCTTTTGCTATAATCTATATCATCGTCAACATAGTATGCCGATGTTGTCTGTCCGTAAGTGTAAGTGCAACAATCTCCACTTTTCGGCCATCCGGTAAATGAGGTCTGGGCACACTCGGTATTCTGCAACCACCCCCATACTGTCGCAGGTGATACACTTGAATAGATGTAGCTGTGAATCTCGAATGTAATTCCATCGTCATATATTTCGCGAGCGAGTTTCAGAGCCTCGGCACAAGTGCTGCCCTCAATCAGAATCTCAATACCGTCAGTCTTGTGTGTTACATAGATGTAGGTGTCAAAGTGTTCATCTCCAACCTTGAAATCGACCTTTATTCTCTCAAGTATCTCCTCAACGGTCTCGTCCTTTGTAATGTAACCCCATTCATCTCCTACACGGATGTCAAAGTCATCGGCAACTGCGATATACTGTCCATCAACCGGCAAGAAAATACGTACATTGACAGTGTCTCTCAAGTGTACGGTAGTCTTGATTTCGTTCCAGTTCTGGTGCTCCTGCTGGTGAATGTCGAACTCAACTTCACCTTCGCCAATCTTATTGTCATCATCACCCTCATCGTCATCATCGCCACCGGGTGTCGGGTCGGGTGTGGGAGTAGGTGTGGGGTCAACCGTTGTATCTTCAAGCTCATCATCCTTCTCCTCATCAGGAAGTTCTGTGACATCCTTTGTGGTCAGTATACCGTCAACGTGCCAGCCGTCGCTCTGCAGCTTAACGATATACCATATTACGTGATACTTTGCAGTATCGATAGGTTCACCGTTGATAGCCCATCTTGTAATGTCCGGGGCCTCGACAATAATCTCATCAGTTGCACTGCCGTTGCTGCTGTAGATGTATTTTGTCACACCTCTATTGTAATAGTTCCACTCAGCAGGTCTGATTGCAGTGTTGCTGAGGTCGGTCTCGATAACGCCCTTGTTCATCTCGCCGTAGTGTGATGAACCATCCTTACCCTGTGGATAATAGTACTTTGAGCTGACTACACCATGGTCAGTGATTGCCTCACCGTCAAGGCGGATAAAGAAGTATGCTCTCTCAAGAGAGTTCTCTTCAGTACCCATATACTGATTGTCCCAACCCTCTTCAAAGTCATCTTCATCACAATCCTTCCAATCATAATCATCATCATTCATATTTGGACCTTTAGGGTCATTGTCATTCCATCTATCGGGATAACGCTTGTCGTTGCCTGTAAATCTTGCCGATGCGGTTGTTGATTTTTTTCCATATTGCTGGACATTGGCAAGAAGAGTCTCGAAAGCCTCATTTTGTGCATTGTTGTAAACGGCTTCGTCATCGTCCGAAGTACATGCTACAGTAAAACTTGCCAACACCATTAGTGCAAACAGATTCCTTAATAAATTGATTTTCATAGTTTTTAGTAGTTGATTAGTAGTTGATTAGTAATTGATTAGTAATTGATTAGTAATTGATTAGTAATTAAATTGATTCTAATATTTAATAATTGTTGTTTTCGCAGAATCCGATAAAAAGAAAGAACCGCATAAGCCACAAAAAAGCCACACCATATGGCGTAGCTTAAAATGAAGTAATGAATTTGCGTGGTTACGACCGCGCAGCACATTGGTTGTCAATGCGTTAACGCTGTTTTTCGGGGGGTGGTATGCACCGCTGAAACAACACAAGGGACAACAGATTGTGTCGGCCCCGAAGAGAAGTGTTTTTTCATTAGCGATGTCATAAAATGTGTCTGTATAGTTATTTCTTAATTTCAGCACGAATATACGTTAATTTTTTTATTTCAAAACAAAATGTTAAGTAAAATCTATAATATTAATTATTTTTTGCTAAAAGACCAAGAAGTTGTTTAAATTTGTAAATATAAGTTATTGTTATATTGGAAGCTGCTCGTTAAATTTGCTTTCAGCGAGTTTACTATCGCTCGGCAATACTCAAGTAAACTTGGTATTGCTCTCGCTTAATCATAAACTTCTGTTTCCATTGGTTTAATTGTTTTTTGTTAGCAGGAGAGGCATCACCCTCTTCCTGCCCTATAAATTATTGTTTTGCTTCATTCAGACAGTAATAGCCATTCTCATTGCCGACCTGTACGGTGTCGCCGTTGCCGTCGCTGACCCATACGCCACCGAAGGTTTCTTTTTTATAAGCACAGCCATCATATCCTCTACCGAGAGCATAAGCACCCCATTCATTAAAGTCTGACGGGAGCCAGTTTGCAATCATTTCATCCAGTCTAGCTTGAGTTACATCAGTAAAGATAATCTTTCCCATATTAGTCCATGCATAGGAATAGCCTATGCCCGGTCCTATTATTGCTGCATAGGTATTTTTATTACTTATCACCATAGAAAGATTCAAATCGGTATTTGTAATGATAATATCACCAAGAGTACCAGCATTATTATCGCCTGCCTTGTTTTGACTGCCGGCACCAATTACAGAAGCAAGTCCGTCACCGTTGTTGCTTGCCGTAATCTCAGAATCCTTAAGAGTGATATTCCCCATCGTACCACCATAGTAGCCCATACCGATGGCTGCAGCATGTGATATTTCCATAAAAACATCACTATTATAATAACCACCTACCGCAATAACGATAGAATTATCAATCAAGATATCTCCCATAGAAGCATCTGAGGTACCAATGGCTGCTCCACTAACCTCCGAAGAACCACTTCCAGTAGCATCCACACGGGCATTGCGGATGGTAATATCACCTGCGGTAACACCGCCGTTGGCACCGATGCCTGCATTGCCGCCACTTGATGTGACGGTCAGCTTATTGTTCTCTTGGGTAAGGTCGCCTTCTATAATCACGTTGGAGCTGTTGCCAAGCGAGATACCGCCTTTCACGGTGTGCTCCGCATTACCTGTAACTTGAAGCGTTAAGGTCTTGCCGTCAGCCACGTTGATGGAACCGCCTAGCTTCACGCCGTTTGTTCTAACATCAAAGATTACGATGGCATCCTCTGTGATATTCAACGTGAGGTTATATTCGTTATCGTCGCCAATGATTCTTCCGCCGCTACTAATTTCAATAATTTCACCTTCGCTATATTGGGACAAGTCTATGACAGGTCTTGCATCCAATGCATAGCTCTTATTGTGCTCTGTGCCGTTAGGATTCTTATCTGCGGTGAAGATGTAATCTTTAAGAGTTACTTCTCCCTGCTTCACAGTTACGGTTGCTCCCTCTGCAAAGGTACCATAGAGGTAGGCATTGCCTTTCTCATCGGCGGTGAGGGTGTATGGCTCGGTAGCCAAAGCAGTTGCTCCTGCGGTAGTAAAGCCTTCGGTAGAGACAGTGAGCGTAGCTTCAGGCATCGCTGCAATACGCAGACGGCTGTAAGTGCGTCCACTTTCAAAACTGATGTCAAGTGTATTTCCGTTAATGGCAGTTTTGGCAGGGATGTATTCTGCCTCTCCGTACTGCTTACCTTCAAGGAGTCCGATGGTCTTGTCCCCCTTGATTTCACAGTCAGGAGCATAGACGGCAGTAATTGTCGGAGTCTCGTTTTCGAGATAACTCAATGAGGCATCATCAGATTCCCAGGTATTGCTTCCAGCATCAAAAGTCAGTGTCGCCGCTTGGTCTCCGTACTTTTGAGAATACAGGTGTACAAGAATCTTGTCGCCATCTGCCCACGCGGTCTTTCCCTCATCTTGTGTACCGATAGCACGAGTCGGTCCGCTTTCACCGAAAGCAGGGAAATCGCTTACCACGAACTGCAAGGTGCCATTACCAGCAGGCTGCAATGCTTCATCTAACTCGTTGCTGCACGAAGCTGTTACTACCACGGCAACAGCCATTAGTATATATTGAAATAACTTTTTCATAATTCTGTGTCTTAAGATTCTTCACTTCGTTCAGAATGACAAAGTATGATTAATTTAAGTCTTCTTCATTGTTCCAGCCTTCTCCAAATGGGCTGTCGAAATCGTTTGTTGATACTTGCTCTACAGTCACTTTGTTCTTACCCACCTTGAGGTCGAAGGTGTAGTGAGTGCCAGCTTTAAGAAGAGCTTCGTTCACATCTATGGTCTCGGGATTATCTACTAACTTAACCGTCTTTTGCTCACCGTTCACTTTTAGTGTTAGTAGAGTCCATTCGGTAGGAATAATGATTTCGTCGTCATTGTTAAGCTCGCGGTTAGTTACAAGCATTGCGGTATAAGTCCCGTTTGTCTTTTCTTCAAAAGGTATTACATCTATAATCCCATAATTAATATTCCAGCCAATAAATTCATTCTGAATATTGTCATAAGGGTCATTATAGCAGGACGAATCAAAACTCTTAAAACGCACATCCGTAATTTCAGGTGTATCGTCATACTCACTGGCATAAACGATATTTCCAATGGTCACTTTTGCCAATCCGTGAAGGAAGTGAGCATTGATAACGGGATTATCAGCCGTAGGAAGAGCTACTTCCCCGATAGGTATCATCCAGTCAAATTTGAGCAAGTCATCAGACTGGTCACAAATTAGTTTATCCTCATCTGTTATAAATTGTCGGTAATTCAGACACACATTGAGCTCATAGTGATTTATATCAGAAATTCCGATGTATGCATATACTTTTTCAATTGTATTAAAATCGCGAATCTTCATCGGATTATCGCTAACCCATTCGCCATCTTGATAGGTGTATTTGTAGAAATCTGCTTTCGATGCTACAACTCCTCTTGGTTTAATACCGATGGTCATTACCTGCCCTTCGGTAAAGTCATCATCATTGCCGTCAAAGGTTGTGGCACGAGTTGCGATACGGATTTCTTGCCCATTACCTCCTTGTGGAGCAAAGTCCTCCTCCTGCGAGCAAGCAGTGAAAGCAAATGTCAATAAGGCTAGCACTGCATAAGTTAATTTCTTCTTTATCATATAGTTAATCTTTTTGTTTTCGTCATTATTGGTGAGCAGGAAAAAAATTAAGAGGAAAGAGGAAAGAGGAAAGAGGAAAGAGATATAACAACCCTTGCTATTTAATCTTTGCATTTGCTATATAATTTATCTTTGCTCTTTCATCTGTTATCTGTTATCTTTTTCCTTGTCCTGCCCTAAATGTCTAATCACTTAC
>CALCEC010000080.1 GCA_937900095.1 uncultured Bacteroidales bacterium
TAAAACCGATATTGTGGCGGGTGCCTTCGTATTCAGAACCGATGTTACCCAATCCTACAATCAAATATTTCATTTGCTCGGGTTCAATTACTTCTTAGCGGCTGCTGCGGCTGCTGCAGAAGCACGTGTTGTCTTGACAGAAGCAACGAGAGACTCCTTTACGCTGACGAGCTCAAGACCCTCGTAAGAGAGATCGCCGACCTTGATAGACTTGCCAAGGCCGAGTGATGTTACGTCTACCGTAAGAATCTCGGGGATTGCTGTGTAAAGAGCCTTAACCTTGAGGTAACGCTGAACCTGAACAAGCTTACCACCGGCACGAACACCGTCTGCAAGACCCTCGAGCTTGACAGGAACTGCCATGACAATAGGCTTCTCCTCTGTTACCTGATAGAAATCCACGTGGAGGATTGTGTCCTTTACAGGGTGGAACTGGATGTCCTTCATTACCGCCTTTACTGTTTTGCCGTCGATTGTAAGGTCAACAACATGGATGTCCGGTGTGTAAACGAGCTTGCGGAGACCCTCGACAGGTACACTGAATGTTCTTGTCAAAGGAGTGCCGTTCTCGTCTTTCTCAACTCCGTAGATACAGCAAGGTACGAGACCTGCGTTACGCAATGCGTTGGTGGCTCTTTTGCCTACCTCGGTTCTGCTTGAACCTGAAATGCTGATTGATTTCATAATTAAAATGTGTTACTCTAAATTAAGATTAATTATTCTGCTTAATTCGCCATCACACGATGTCTCTAAAAGCGGCTGCAAAGATACGGATAAATTATTGAAAAAACAAATGTTGCGCGTGTTTTGATTATGAAAACAGCGCTTTTGCGGTGCGTTTTGGAGATTTAACAGTTTCTTGATGATGCTGTATCCTGTGCTTGTAAAAAAAGACAGCTCTGCCATGCGTGGCAGAGCTGTCATATATTATCCTGTTCTATATCAGAATTCTATGTCAATGCTTGTGCTGCTTTCCTGTGCAGGTTCGGCGTTTTCATTATAGCGGGGAACGTATTCGCCCTGCTCGGCAACTACAAAGTCGATGGCCTCCTTGAGGCTGTTCGCGAATTTTGTGAAATCTTCGCGGTAAAGGAAAATCTTGTGCTTTTCGAAAGTCACTGTTGCGTTTTCGCCTTCTCCGTTGACAATCTTCTTGCTTTCTGTTATCGAAAGGTACATCTCCTCCTTGCGGTTTTTCTTTACGTCGATGTAGTAGATTCTTTTACCTGCCTTGATGGTCTGTGAGTGTACAATCTCCTTCTCGTTCTCGCTGATGCCGCTCTTCTTGTAGTCTTCCATCGTAATAAATGTAATAGTGTTTTTAATACCAAAAATGTCTCTGCTTCAAATATGGACATTTTTTTCGGGAAATGCAATATTTCGTCCGATAATTTTACATGAACTCTGAATTTATTGCCTATGGCGAACATTATAGCGGTAGATTTGTTCTATATCAGGAATTTTAAACAGTTTCTTGATAAAATACCTCTTTTTTGTTTGCGTGTGTCGCATTTTAGTGCGAAATTTGCAGAAAATCAGAAAAAGCGTTTTATGATTAACAGAGTTCTTATCCGTCTTAAGGTAGTGCAGATTGTTTATGCATATTATAAAAACAGCGGAAAAAGCATAAAGGCTGCCGAAGATGAGGTTTTTTTCAGCTTGTCAAAGGCGTATGACCTTTACAACTATATGTTGTTGCTGATGGTCGGTATTACACATTATGAGGCTGACCGTATCTCTTTCTTGAGCATGAAGGTGAGACCCACCGAGAGTGACAGGAATCCTAATCTCAAGTTTATAAACAATCGTTTCATCACCCAGCTCGGAATGAATGAGCAACTGTTGAAGTTTGCCGAAAAGAGCAAATTCAACTGGGTGGACAATTCCGATCTCTTGCGCCGTCTGCTTGACAAGATTGTAGCAAGTGATGTATACAAAGAGTATATGGCTGCCGAGACTTCGTCATATGAGGAAGACAAGGAGCTGTGGAGAAAGTTGTATAAGATGTTCATCTTCGATAACGAGGAGCTTGATGCTCTTCTCGAAGAGCAGAGTCTCTATTGGAACGATGACAAGTCTCTTGTCGATACATTCGTCATCAAGACAATAAAGCGTTTTGAGGAGGAGAACGGTGCTTCACAGCAGTTGTTGCCTGAGTATAAGGATGTTGCCGATATGGAATTTGCGCGTAAACTGTTCAAGGCGACAATAACGAATGCCGACGAGTACCGCGCCCTCATGAGCGGTTCCTCAAAGAACTGGGATATGCAGCGTTTGGCCTTTATGGATGTTGTAATCATGCAGACAGCCCTTGCCGAGGTGCTTAACTTTGAGGATATCCCTCTGTCGGTGACTCTCAATGAGTATGTCGAGATTGCCAAATATTACAGCACTGCAAGGAGCGGCTCTTTTGTGAACGGTCTTCTTGACTCGATAACCAAGAAACTCCGTCAGGAGGGTAAGATAAACAAATGACAGGTGAATGGGAATTGCCATGTTTGGTGGTGTCCTGTTCTTGTATGTCGATTAACGGCTAAGTCATTGAATAGTATAAACTTTAAAACAAATTGATATTATGGTATTTTTGAATGCGGCGGCAGCGCAGGGTGGCGGTATGATGAGCACACTCCTTATGTTTGTGGTTATTATTGCGATTATGTACTTTATGATGATTCGTCCTCAGCGCAAGCAGCAGAAAAAGATTGAGGCATTCCGTAACGGTTTGCAGGTAGGCCAGGAGGTCGTTACCAGCGGTGGTATGTACGGAAAGATAAAGTCTATCGACAATGGTATTGTAATGCTTGAGGTTGCACACAATGTTGTGGTGCGTGTGGATATATCCGTTATATATCCAAGCACAGCCGATGCCCAGCAGGAGGCTAAGTAATCCCGAGTGATATTGGAATCCGTTTGAAAAGAGACTGTACAACGAAAGAGGAGTGCAGTCTCTTTGACACACAATGCGACACGGCTATATATGTCTTCAATGAAGAGTGAAAAAGGACACAATCTCTTCGTGTTCCTCTGTTTTCTGTTTGTCTCGTTCTGTCTGTGGCTGTTGAAAGCCCTGAATGAAAAGTTCGAGACAGATATTGTCGTGGATGCAGTTGTGATGAATATCCCCGAGGGATTGGAACTGGAAGAAGATGTGGTGGATGTTGAGGTGTTTGTGCGTGATGAAGGCACTAAACTCGTCGGGTATATGTTTGGGGCAAATCCGCAAATCAGTATAGATTTCAAGGACCTTACAGATATCGACGGTAACCTTACAATGCATGTGTCGACACTTGAGAACCGTGTTTCGAATTCTTTGAAGCCATCTTCTACATTCCTGCATTTCAAGGACGATTATATCTCGTTTAAGGTCAAGAGAGAGCGAAAAGAGCTGCCTTTGAAGGTGAACCATGACATTGGGACTGCACGGAACTATGAGCTTGATGCGGTTGTGCCGTCCGTACCTTCGGTCGTGGTTACAGCTCCGCCTTCAAGAATAAAGGCTCTTGAAGAGTTGCAGTTACCGGAACTTGTCCTCAGAGGGGTAAGAAGAGATACTGTATGCACAATTTCTTTCCAAGAGGAAAAATATGTCGATTACGAACCTGCACAGGTCGATTTGCTTGTGTCGGTGCTCCCTTACGTGAAAAAGCGGATTCTTTGCCAAGTGGGTATTATGAATAAACCGCTTGACGTTGAACTTAACGGATATTACGATGTCCCGGATTCGGTCATTGTTACATATACGGCTCCGGCAAGCGTTGCCGGCGATATCACTGTCAATGACTTCGGGGTGGGTGCTGATTTCATGGAGCTGTCAGATGCAAAGAGCGATAGTGTTGCTTTTAGAATTGTCAGGGCTCCGGCTTCGGTGGATAAACGTGATATAAAGATTGTCCCCGAATATGTATATAGAAAGAATGCGGCTCATTGAACCGATTGGACTAAACAGATGGAAAACTGTATAAAATTGGCAATAACAGGGGGTATTGGCAGCGGAAAGTCTGTCGTTTCCCATATAATGGAGATAGCCGGTGTTCCTGTGTACGACTGCGACAGGCGTGCAAAGGAGCTTATGGTCATGGACGCTTCTATAGTGAAAGGCTTGAAGAGGATGTTCGGTGATGAGTGTTATAGAAGTGACGGAACCCTTGACAAGGCTTACCTGGCTTCCCGTATATTTACTGACGATGATAACATAAGGCGTGTGAATGCTCTTGTCCATCCGGTGGTCAAGAAGGACTTCGAGAGGTGGGCGATAGCGACCCCGGCACCTGTTGTGGCTGTGGAAACGGCGGTGTTGTATGAGTCCGGCATAATAGAGTCGGTAGACAAAGTGCTTGTGGTGTGGGCCGACAAGGAGACATGTATCGCCCGTACAATGGCGCGCAGTGGTATGAGCCGCAACCAGGTCCTGAGCAGAATGGCAAAGCAGATGACGTCAGACGAGTTGCTGCTCCTGTCCGACTATTCCGTGTACAACAGTGGGGATAGTGCATTGTTGCCTGCTGTCTTGCCATTGTTGGAAGACCTTAGGAGTATCCCATAAGCTGCTTCTAACTTTTTTTAGTGATTTAAACAGCGTTTAAATTTTGTCGTGACAGTTTGATTTTCTATCTTCGCGCAGAATGTGGGTTTTGATAGTGCAAGCCCTTCCAATGAATGATAAATCTATTATAATATTTGAAACTATGTTTGAAAGAATTCTGACAATTTCGGGCAAACCCGGTCTGTACCGTCTGCTGTCGCAGGGACGTAATATGTTTATTGTTGAAGCAGTTGATGCAACAAAGAAGCGTATGCCAGTCTACAATAGTGACAAGGTAGTCATGCTTGATGATATTGCCATATATACCGATACCGAGGAGGTCCCTCTGCGTGAGGTGTTCGCAAAGATTCAGGAGAAGGAGAATGGCGTGCTTTCAATTGACATCAAGTCATCCACTCCCGAGGAGCTTGTGGAGTATTTTGAGACTGTCATGCCTGATTATGACCGCGAACGTGTATATCTTACACATATAAAGAAAATCTATTCTTGGTACAATATCCTTGTAGAGAACGGTGTTACTGATTTTGTGGCGGAAGGGGCTGCAGATGAGGCTGATGCCGAATGACAGTCATTGAATATCTCTTTCCGTTCTCTCTTTTTGAACTGTTTCGTAAACCAGAATTATTATTATGAAAAGGACACTGTTGTTTTTTGCGTTTGCCCTTATACTCACAGTGGGTGGCAATGCGCAGGGTTTTGACTCGTTATGGGGTAAGGTGAAGGATAAGATTTCCGGCTCTAACAATGAATCGGATAGCAAGACCGGAGATGTCCTCTCGGGTATTTTGGGTGCGGTTACCGGTGGCAAGAAACTTACATATGGCAACCTGTGTGGTACATGGAACTACGAGGGAGTCTCTTGTTCTCTTGAGAGCGAACAAGCTCTTGCGGAAATAGGCTCAAAGCTAGCAACCGCAAAGGTTGAAGAGAAAATTAACGAACTGCTCCTCAAAGTAGGCATGGAGAAGGGTAAGGCATCAGTGGTCTTTGAAAAAGACAGTGTCTGCAATGTGCTCGTAAACGGGAAGAGCCGTTTTTCTACCACATATGCAATCGGTGAAGATGCAAAGAGCATAGCATTCACATTCCTGTATGGCCGATTGACACTGCATTCAACGGTAGAATATGTAGGTGATGAGATGAGTATAACCTTCGATGCCGACAGGGTGCTGAATGTCATCAAGAGTTTGAGCTCGGCTGTTTCACAGTACGGCAGCAAGAATGAGGCTGCTTCGGAGTCCGTTTCATCCACAATGGCACTTGTAAAGACATTGAGCGTGATGCTTGAGGGGTATAACGGCATGCGCCTCGGATTCAGAGTGTCAAAGTAGCGGGAATCCTTATAGTAAAGACAAGCGGAGTACTTTTGCACTCCGCTTGTTCTTTTTAGTTGGTGAATATCAGTCTCTCTCCGTCAGAATCTACCTTTATTGCCTTCTGCTTGTCTACGGCGCCGGCCAACAGCTGTTTTGACAGATCATTGAGCAGGTGGTGCTGTATGGCCCTTTTGATTGGGCGGGCACCGAAGTCCGGGTCGAATCCGGCCTTTGCGATAAACTCTATTGCTGCGTCTCCTACTTCAAGTGTAACTTCATTCTCCATCAGCAGTGACTTTATGCCCTCAATCTGCAGACGGACAATTTTCTCTATCTCATATTCATCAAGTGGAGTGAACATTATGGTCTCGTCAATCCGGTTGAGGAATTCAGGTCTGATGCTCTTCTTGAGCATCTCCATGATGTGCTCCTTTGTCTCTTCTATGATGCGTTCCCTGTTCTCACCTGTAATCTTGTCGAACTGCTCCTGAATGTAGCTGCTGCCAAGGTTGCTTGTCATGATGATGATGGTGTTCTTGAAGTTGACCACGCGTCCCTTGTTGTCTGTCAGTCGCCCGTCGTCAAGAACCTGCAACAGAATGTTGAATACGTCG
>CALCEC010000081.1 GCA_937900095.1 uncultured Bacteroidales bacterium
AGATAACAGATTAAGGGTAAAACCGAACTTGGAATAAGATATTTCGGCCTAAAAAGAATTATATAAGTACAATATTACCCACACTGAATTTCTACTGAGCCGTTTTCACATTGGTGTAACTTCTTCTGTATACAAAACAAGTGGCAACCCAACCGGATTACCACTTGCTTCTGTATTTGATAGTCTGTATTATTCCGCAGGTGTCCATTTGCAACGTACGGGTGATACAATTGCACCCTCTTCCTTCAGCTGCTTCATGGCTTTGTCAACCTCCTTGCGGTCGATGCCGCTGAGTTCTGCAATCTTACCTGCGTTCAGGGGCTCGCCGGCCTCCTTCATTGTCTGCAATACCTTTTCTTTTGTCTCCATGTTTAATCTCTTTTTAGTTGTTAGTAATTTGTTTCTTGAACAAAAATATAAAAAAAATAAGAACAAATGTGGTTTAAAAGTTTTTTTAGCTTTTATAAAGAAAATTTTAGAACTCAATGTAGCGGAATGTCGTTGTTTCTTTTCCCGTGTTCTGGAATTTAATTCACGAACGTCTTCTTATTTTCATGAACTTGTGTTATCTTCGCAAAAAGTGCGTTGCGGTACTTGTAATTATTATGGTAGAGAAAGTAAAAGAATTATATAAGGAGTGGGCCGGTGTTGCACCGCTGTCTATTGTCAGGCTCACTGGTGATGGCTCCAACAGGGTTTATTATAGGGTCTTTTCAGATGCAGGTTCGGTAGTAGGGGCTGTAGGCACTTCGGTTGAGGAGAACAGGGCTTTTGTGGCGCTTGCAGATGCCTTCTTAAAGAGTGGGGTGTCGGCTCCCCGAGTACTTGCCGTATCGGATGACTGCCGGTGCTATCTGCAAGAAGATTTGGGAGATGTGTCGCTTTATGCTTCGTTGCAGGGTGCGCGCGATGCGTCATGCTTTGGTGAGGCCGATACAGCCTTGTTGTGCCGCACGATAGCACAGCTGCCACATATACAGTTCCGTGTGCCGCAACATTTCGATTTCTCGCTCTGCTATCCTGTGAGCGAGTTCAACGAACGAACGGTGATGTGGGACCTCAACTACTTCAAATATTGCTTCCTCAAGGGTGTGGGCGTGGAGTTCAACGAGGGATTGCTTGAGGATGAGTTTGACCGTATGGCAACCTTGCTGCTGAGCGATAATGACAATGTCTTCCTGTACCGCGATTTCCAGTCGCGCAACGTGATGCTCAAGGACGGAGCTCCATGTTTCATAGACTTCCAGGGTGGCCGTCGCGGTCCCATTTACTATGACGTTGCTTCGTTTGTGGGGCAGGCACGTGCAAAATATACTCCAGAAGCTGTAGGGGCTATGCTCGGTGCATATCTTGATGCTTTAAGTGAGTATAAGAGTGTAGATAGGGAACGCTTTGGGCAGATGTTGGTGCTGTTCCGTATCTTCCGTCTGTTGCAGAATCTGGGTACGTACGGTTATCGCGGTCTGTTTGAACGGAAGAAAGCTTTTGTGGAGAGTATTCCGGCTGCTTTATCCCAACTGTCGCAAATGTTGGCCGAAGTGGATATGTTCCCTTATCTGCGTGGCATTGTGACGGAAGTCTCTCGTTTGCCGATGTTTGTCCGTGAGGAACGTAAGGGACTGACGGTGGATGTCATGAGTTTCTCTTATAAACGCGGCATTCCGGACGACCACTCCGGTAATGGTGGAGGCTTTGTCTTCGATTGCCGTGCAATACATAATCCCGGACGTTATGAGCCTTACAAGAAACTTACCGGCATGGATGAACCGGTGATAAAGTTTCTTGAGACAGAGAGCAATGTTGCCGATTTTCTTGAGAATGCGTATGCAATGGTCGACAAGATGGTTGATACATATCTTGAACGTGGTTTTACGCATATTCAGGTGTGCTGCGGATGTACCGGTGGACAGCACCGTTCAGTGTACTGTACTGAACATATTGCACGCCATGTTGCCGATAAGTTCGGCGTGAGGGTTGTCGTCACCCATAAGATGCAGAACTGTTCTTATGTGATAGAGAAAAGAGGATAAGTGGTGAATCCTTTATTTTTGTTGACAGGGATGGCCGGAAGGCTGTTCCTGTTTTTTTGTCTATCGGAAACTTTTTAACTTCTTAATTCTTTGTCCTTTAATCATTATCGTTTACTTTTTTTGCTTTTACCGTTTTTTTTGAGTATCTTTGCAAGATTAAACGGAAATAATGTAAAAGATACTATAATAAGGCAAAATGAAAAAGAAATTTCCTGTATACAATCAGCTTAACCTGCCGCAGATAAACAAGGAGGTTCTGAACGAGTGGGATGAGAACGATCTTTTCGCAAAGAGTATGTCGGAGCGCGAAGGCGCACCTTCGTTTGTCTTTTTTGAGGGTCCACCTTCGGCAAACGGTATGCCGGGCATACACCACGTGATGGCACGCAGTATCAAGGATACTTTCTGCCGTTTCAAGACGATGAAAGGATTTCAGGTGAAGCGTAAGGCCGGATGGGATACACACGGACTTCCCGTTGAGCTTGGTGTAGAGAAAAAACTCAATATCACAAAGGAGGATATCGGCAAGAAGATATCAGTTGATGACTATAACCGCAACTGCCGCGAGGAGGTGATGAAATATACAAAGGAGTGGACCGACCTTACCCGTAAAATGGGTTACTGGGTGGATCTTGACAATCCTTACATTACATACGAGAACAGCTACATAGAGACTCTATGGTGGCTCTTGAAGCAGCTCTACAACAAAGACCTGCTCTACAAAGGCTATACAATCCAGCCTTATTCGCCTGCTGCCGGTACAGGACTCAGCTCACACGAACTCAACCAGCCCGGTTGCTACCGCGATGTAAAGGATACAACAGCAGTGGCGCAGTTCCGCATGCTTGACCCCAAGCCGGAGATGACAGAGTGGGGTACACCTTACTTCCTAGCCTGGACAACGACTCCATGGACATTGCCTTCAAATACTGCTCTCTGCGTAGGTCCCAAGATTGACTATGTCGCAGTGAAGACATATAACAGCTACAGTGGTGAGCCCATCACTGTGGTGCTTGCAAAGCCACTGTTGGCTGCACACTTCAACCCCGCAGGTGCAGAGCTCCCTCTTGAGGAGTACAAGGCCGGTGACAAGGTTGTTCCTTATCGCGTGATTGCGGAATATAAGGGTGCAGACCTTGTAGGTATGCACTATGCTCAACTCTATCCATGGGTTAAGCCTGTGGTTAAGGATGGCGATAAGGTGGTTGATGCATCAGCTGACGCTTTCCGCGTTATTCCGGGTGACTATGTCACAACAGAGGACGGTACGGGTATCGTACACATTGCGCCCACCTTCGGTGCCGACGATGCCTTTGTGGCAAAGGCTGCCGGCGTTCCTTCGCTCTTCATGATAAACAAGAAGGGTGAGACACGTCCTATGGTTGACTTTACAGGTAAGTTCTGGACAATAGACGAGCTTGACGATGAGTTTGTGAAAGAGTGCGTTGATGTTGAACTTTACTCAAAGTTTGCCGGTGCTTACGTTAAGAATGCTTATGACCCACAGTATACCGTTGAAGGCAAGTATGACGAGAAGGCTGCTGCAAAGGCCGAGACTCTTGATATTGTGCTCTGCATGGTGTTGAAGCAGGCCGGTGTCGCTTTCAAGATTGAGAAACACGTACACAACTATCCTCACTGCTGGCGTACCGACAAACCTGTGCTTTACTATCCGCTTGACAGCTGGTTTGTACGCGCTTCACAGATGAAGGAGCGCATGAGTGAACTCAACAAGACCATCACCTGGAAACCGGAGTCTACAGGTACAGGCCGTTTCGGCAAGTGGCTTGAGAACCTCAACGACTGGAACCTCAGCCGTAGCCGTTATTGGGGTACACCGCTGCCCATCTGGACAAGCGAGGATGGCGAGGCTATCTGCATCGGTTCGGTAGCGGAGCTCTATGATGAGATTGAGAAGGCTGTTGCTGCCGGTGTAATGGCAAGCAACCCGTATAAGGATAAAGGTTTTGTTCCTGGCGACTACAGCAAGGAGAATTATGACAAGATTGACCTTCACCGTCCTTATGTCGATGATATCAAGCTTGTGTCTCCTACAGGTAAGGTCATGACACGTGAGCTTGACCTTATCGATGTATGGTTCGATTCAGGTGCTATGCCTTATGCGCAGATACACTATCCGTTCGAGAACAAGGAGCTGCTCGACAGTCGCACAGTATATCCAGCCGACTTCATTGCCGAGGGTGTAGACCAGACACGTGGTTGGTTCTACACTCTGCACGCGATTGCGACAATGGTGTTCGACACCGTTGCCTTCAAGACCGTAATCTCAAACGGTCTCGTTCTTGACAAGAACGGCGACAAGATGTCAAAGCGCTTGGGCAATGCTGTTGACCCGTTCAATACTATCGAGAGCTACGGTAGCGACGCGTTGCGTTGGTATATGATAACAAACTCTGCTCCATGGGATAATCTCCGCTTCAACGAGGAGGGTGTCAAGGAGGTGACACGTTCATTCTTCGGTAAGCTCTACCAGACATACAGCTTCTTTACAATGTATGCCAATGTTGACGGCTTTACATTCGAGGAACCCGAGGTTCCATTGTGTGAGCGTCCCGAACTTGACCGTTGGATAATCTCGGAGCTCAATACCCTTGTCAAGAATGTAAACAACTGCTTGAACGACTATGAGCCTACCAAGGCCGGACGTCTTATCCAGGAGTTTGTGATTGACAATGTGAGCAACTGGTTCGTACGTCTCAGCCGCAAGCGTTTCTGGGGCTCGGATATGAGCACTGATAAGCTGTCTGCTTACCAGACACTTTATACCTGCCTTGAGACAGTAGCACGCCTTATGGCTCCTATTGCTCCGTTCTATGCCGACCGTCTGTATCAGGATCTTACATCCGTTACAGGCCGTGGCGATGCCAAGTCGGTACACCTTGCCAAGTTCCCCGAGTGTGATGAGGCTGCCGTTGACAGCGAACTCGAGTACCGCATGGAACTTGCACAGCAGATATCTTCAATGGTACTTGCGTTGCGCAAGAAGGAGGCACTCATCGTGCGTCAGCCATTGCAGAAGATTGCAATCCCTGCTGCCGACGAGGTGATGAAATCACGCATTGAGGCGGTGAAACAGCTTATCCTCAGCGAGGTCAATGTCAAGGAACTTGAGTTCGTGGAAGGTGACGGCATCCTTGTGAAGAAGATCAAGTGTAACTTCCGTACTCTCGGAAAGAAGTTCGGCAAACTCATGAAGAGTGTGAATGTGGCTGTTGCCGATATGTCGCAGGAGCAGATTTCTGAGCTCGAGAAGAACGGCTCTATCACTCTGCAGGTTGAAGGTACTGATGCTGTTATTGAACTTGCCGATGTTGAGATTTTCAGTGAGGATGTTCCGGGTTGGACTGTTGCCAACGAGGGTGCATTAACCGTTGCGCTTGACGTTGAGGTGACCGATGAACTCCGTCGCGAGGGTGTTGCGCGTGAGATTGTGAAGAAGGTACAGGCAATACGTAAGGACAGTGGCTTTGAGATTACTGACCGTATTTCTGTAGTACTCTCAAGCAGTGAGGTAAGCGATGCTGCTGTGGAGCAGTTCCGTGAGTATATCTGCAATCAGGTCCTTGCCGATTCGCTTGAGGTAAATGCTGCTCTTTCCGAGGGTGATGACATTGAGCTCGACGGTTGTACAATAAAGGTGACCGTAAAGCGCATATAAGAAAAACAAACTAACTAACCATAATAAATTTAAAGACATGTCAGAGAAACTACGTTACTCAGATGCTGAGTTGGCCGAGTTCCGTGAAGTGATAATGAAGAAGCTGGAACTGGCTAAGAGAGATTATGATGAGATTATGAGAGCGCTACGTCATGAGGATAGCAATGATGTTGCCGATACTTCGCCTACTTATAAGGGACTTGAGGATGGCAGCGATGCTGCTTACCTTGAGGAGCAGATGCAGATTGCAAGCCGTCAGGCAAAGTTCATCCAGGGTCTTCAGGCTGCGTTGGTGCGCATTGAAAACAAGACCTACGGTATCTGCCGCGAGACCGGTAAGCTCATATCAAAGGAGCGCCTTATGGCGGTTCCTCATGCAACACTCAGCATAGAGGCTAAAAAGAACAGATAAAAGAATGACAGTAGAGAGCAGAAAACGCTGTTGGATCGTATTGTCGCTGTTGACACTTGCAATTGTCGCTGACCAGATAATCAAGATTGCAGTCAAGACAAGTATGCAGCTCGGCGAAGGCATTACGGTCTTTGGCGATTGGTTTCAGATAAGGTTTATCGAGAACAATGGAATGGCATTCGGAATGGAGTTGTTCGGAAAATTTTTCCTTACGTCATTCAGAATGATTGCCGTCTGTGTACTTGTGTACTACCTTACGGCACTTATTCGTGACATAAAGAAACCGTTCGGTTATGTTGTATGTATCGCTATGGTTCTTGCAGGAGCAATAGGAAATCTTGTCGATTGCCTGTTCTACGGTGAGATATTTTCATCGAGCTTGGGGCATGTGGCTGAATTTGTACCTTGGGGCGAAGGCTATGGCGAGTTCATGCACGGACGTGTGGTCGATATGTTTTATTTTCCGCTCTTTACATGGCCTGACTGGATGCCGGTTGTAGGAGGAGACATCTTCTTTGGTCCGGTATTCAACTTTGCCGATGCATGCATAAGCTGTAGTGTTGTTGCCCTGCTGATTTTTTATAGGAATCAAATTCTGAAATGATGATGCACCGTCTGTTTATCACATTGGCCATGTTGGCATCACTCTTCCTTGCGTCATGTGAGGTTGAGATGCCCGAGGATATCATAAAGCCGGATAGAATGGAACGGCTGCTCTATGACTATCATCTGGCACAATCAATGTCGTCGGAATATACGGCTGCCGACTATAAGGAAAAACTCTTTTTTGATTATGTTTTTTCAAAGCATAATGTGACCAAGGAGCAATTCGAGAATTCCATGGTGTGGTATAACAGGTATCCCAAGTATCTGAAGAGTATATATACTGATCTGGAAAAGCGTCTTGAAGAAGAGGTGGAGAGAATGGGTAATGCAGGTGTAATAGAGGAGGATGTATCGCTTGATGCCGTTTTCCTCGAATCCGATACCGTTGATCTGTGGACCGGGTCACGCAACAGGATACTTTCTTGTACAATGCTCGACAGTCATCTGTCGTTCGGTTTTGATGTTCCCGATGATTCGACATTTGTGGCCGGCGATAGCCTTAGTCTGTCGTTCAGCGCAATGTTTGTTACGGCCGGTATACCTGATATCAGACAGCTTGCCCATGCTGTCCTTTCGATTGAATATGAAGATGGGTCTACCGGCAATAAGGGGGTTGATATGGATGGCAACGGTGAATATGTAGTAGCTGTCAACAGGAATAATGCTTCAAAACCGAAGTCAGTTGTCGGTTTTGTATACTATTTTGATACCGATACTACCGCTGTGGCAAAACTGCTTCTCAGTGACATCTCCTTGAAGAGGATTCATCCGTCAAAGAGTGTCGTAAAGGATAATTGATGTCGTGAACCATGAAGTATCTGGCACGTATGCTTTATATGCCATGGGGAGAAGAGTTTCATTCTCAGGTTGTTGATGTGGTTGCCGGGAAGGTGCAGACGGTCTCTCCTTTTGAGGAGGAGTTGCACTCAATGATTCTTGTGGATGAGGTCTATATAACCTCTTTTGATTCAGCTATAGCTGTTTCTGATATAAAAATAGAGATCCACCATGCAGGTGGGTCTCTTTATGCGTATTCAGCCAATGAGGCGGGGGTGCTTACACGTCTTTTGTGATTCTACCTCATACGGCGACGGAACTCGCTGCAGATGATGGCCGTTGCCGTCGATACGTTGAGTGACTCGGAAGTATCACGTCCGGTGGGGTAGTTGGGGATGAGGAGACGCTCGGTGATGTGCCGTGAGCATTCTACACTTATCCCGTTACCTTCATTGCCCATGACTATTATGCCTTTGGTGCTCAACTCCTCGTTGTATACATCCTTCCCGTCAAGGAATGTACCGTAAACAGGAGCTTTCTCTTTTGCTTTCTCTAAGAATTCTGTCAGGTCTGTGTAAAACACTTTTACCCGTCCTGCGGCTCCCATTGTCGCTTGTATACATTTGGGATTGTATATGTCGGCACTTTCAGTTGAACAATATATCTCCTCTATGCCGAACCAGTCGGCAATACGCACTATCGTTCCAAGATTCCCGGGGTCCTGTACGTTGTCAAGTGCAAGACAAAGACGCATTGTGGGAGCGTCATAATCAAGTGTATATCTCGGCTGTCTGAAAATTGCGAGAATGCCCTGAGGGGTACGGAGGAAACTGGCACGTTTCATCTCGTCTTCACTTACTTCTGTAATCATTGTGTTTTCCGGCGCCTTATGTTTGGCAAGCCACTCGCTTGTGGCAATTACAGTTTCAGTACTCATTCCGCAGGCAATGAGATCGCATACTGTCTTGCCGCCTTCGGCGACAAACATCCCGTGTTCTTTTCTGTATTTTTTTAGTTCAAGTGACTTTATCAGTTTTAGTAGACTCTTGCTTAACATTTTTACTCCTTTGTTCAGGTTAAAGTACTGCAAATCTACTTTATTTCTTCCAGGATTTTTGTATATTTGCAAGAATTTTTTAAAATTGGGTATAATAATGTCGTTGGGTAGAGTATTTCTTTTGATAATGTGTCTCCTGTCGGTATTCTCCTGTTCGGTAAATAAATTTGTTCCCGAGGGAGAGTATCTGCTCAATGATGTAGATATTGTATCCACAACCAACCGTGCGAATGCCGTCAAGGCTGACGGGTATGTCCGTCTCCAGCCGAACTCAAAGTGGTTCAGTCTTTTCAGAATACCTCTTTACACATATTCATTGTCAGGTACTGATAGCCTCAAATGGATAAACCGTGTATTAAGGCGTATTGGTGAGGCTCCGGTTATTTATGACGAGCAGATTGCCGAGAATTCCCGTCAGAATATCGAGCAGATGTTACGAAACGAAGGTTACTTGCACGCAACGGTAGACCTTGAATGCAAAAAAGACCCGGTGAAAAGACGTGCCGAAGCAACATACTATCTGCACGAACGCGAAAGGTATTATATTTCTGATGTAAGATTGAATACGGAAGATAAGGGGATTGAAGAGATTGTAATGGCTGATTCCCTCTCTTCTTTACTCAGGACGGGAATGCCTTTCAGTGTAGACGGGCTTGAGAGCGAGCGCAGGCGTATTACTGCCATGTTGAGGAATAAAGGCTACTATCGCTTCAGGAAAGAGTATATCACATATATAGCCGATACTGCTCAATTTTCCAATGATGTGAGGCTTACTATGAATATCGCGCTGTTCACCCCGTCGTCTGATGCACAACCTGAAGAACACAGCCGGTATCATATCAATGATATCTATTTTGTTTCGGGAGCAGGTCTTAACATAGACAGTGTGGAACTGGCACAGTGTGATACAATGGTTTTCGGTGATTACAGGATATTGCATAGAGGTGATCCCGTACTACGTCCGCGTCTGTTGGCGAACAACACCTATCTTGAGCGTGGGAGGATGTATTCGTTGAACGATGCCGAAATGACGCACAAATCATTTGTACAGCTTCCGGCACTCAAATACACTACAGTAAGGATAGCAGAGCATGCAGATACCTCATTGCTTGATTGTTACATAATGTATGAGCGCAGCAAGTCGCGTACAGTCGGTTTTGAGATTGAAGGAACTAATACAGCTGGAGACCTTGGAGCAGCAGCTTCCGTTACGATATCAGACAGGAACCTCTTCAAAGGCTCGGAACTTCTCTCGCTGCGTCTTTATGGAGCATATGAGGCTGTATCCAATCTCCGTGGATATACCGGTGAGAGGTTCCTCGAGTATGGTGCCGAGCTGAGTCTCAAGTTCAAAGGCGGTCTAATCTCAAATTATGTTCCGGTCGGTGAACGTAAGCTTACCTCATCTACGATGTTCGCCTTGAAATTCAATACGCAAGAGCGTCCTGAATTCGGACGTAGAGTGTTGTCGGGTTCATGGAGTTACATGTGGAGCAAGAAAGAAGAATCGAACCACAAACTTGACGTGTTGGACCTCAATTACATTTACGTTCCTTGGATATCCGACACTTTCAAGAGCGAGTATCTTGACAGTATTTCCAACCGTAACTCAATCCTCAAGTATAACTATGAGAATCTGCTTATTACAAAGCTGGGATACACATACTCTTATAACTCGTCGCTTGACGAATCAAGGCGCTTTGACCGTGTAGCATACTCATTGCGTGCAAGTGTGGAGAGCTCCGGTAACCTGTTATATATGGCGACCAGTGCTTTGAATGCATCAAAGAACAGCGATGGACAGTACACGTTCCTCAATATTGCATATGCACAGTATGTGAAAGGTGATATGGATCTGACGACTCGTGTGAAGATTGACGGGCGCAATTCGATTGTGGTGCACATGGGACTCGGTCTTGCCTATCCTTATGGAAACTCGAAGATATTACCTTTCGAAAAACGTTACTTTGCCGGTGGTGCCAACGGAATGCGTGGATGGACGGTACGTACACTCGGTCCCGGAACCTATAAGAACAAGGGTACGAATATTGATTTCATCAACCAATCGGGAGACATGAAAATTGATTTGAATGTGGAGTACCGCTCGCATCTTTTCTGGCGATTGCATTCGGCAGTATTCGTCGATGCCGGAAATATATGGACCTTGCGTGCATACAAGGAGCAACCGGGTGGACAGTTCAATATAGGCACTTTCTATAAAGAGCTGGCTTTTTCATACGGAGTGGGCTTGAGATTCGAGCTTGATATGTTCGTGCTCCGCCTCGATGCGGCAATGAAAGCCGTGAATCCGGCCTATAGCGGCAGGGACAAATACCCTATAATTAATCCCGATTTAGGGCGGGACTTTGCATTGCACATAGCGATAGGTCATCCATTCTGATGTGTTTTGCAACTTATTTTGAAGTAAAAACAATAGATATATGGAAATCCGTTTTATGAGTATAGGCAGCGGAAGCTGCGGTAACAGTTACTACTTAGGGGTAGGTGACTATGGCATTCTCATCGATGCGGGAATCCCCTCGAAGACCATACGTATGGCTTTGAAGAAAGAGGGCATTCCTTTTGAGAGCGTGTGTGCCGTTTTTGTCACCCACGACCATGCAGACCATATCAAATCTTTGGGTGTGATATCGTCGAAGGCAAACATACCTGTGTATGCTACAGGTGAGGTGCACAAAGGTATAACACACAACTATTGCACGACAAAGCCCATTGATCCGATGTATGTGCGTTACGTAGAGAAGGGCGAGAAGGTAATTTTCCGTGATTTTGAGATTACTCCATTCGAGGTGCCGCATGACGGCAGTGACAACGTCGGTTACTTCATTGAGGTAGGCGAAAAGAGATTCTGCATCGCTACAGACTTGGGTGAGATAACAGATGAGGTGTCGTCATATATTGACCAGGCTAACTATCTTGTCATGGAGTCTAACTACGAAGAGCAGATGCTTCTGATGGGACGTTATCCAGAGTTCTTGAAGATGCGTGTTTCCGGTCCTCGTGGACACTTGAGCAACCAGGTGACTGCAAGCTATCTGGCATCGCACTTCAATGAGCACCTCAAGTATATCTGGCTGTGTCATTTGAGCGAAGAGAACAACCATCCGGAATTGGCCTACAAGGCTGTGGCTATGGAACTTGGCCGTTACGGGATAATCGCAGGTAAGGATGTGCAGCTTAATGTGCTCAAGCGTACTACGCCGTCACAGCTTTACAGACTATAAAAGAGAATATTGATGATAAAAGTATATAACTATGAATTTTGTACAGGAACTCAAATGGAGGGGCATGATTCAGGATATGACCCCCGGAACAGAAGAACAGTTGCAGAAGGAGATGACAAGTGCATATCTGGGTATTGACCCTACAGCCGATTCTCTTCATATCGGTCATCTTGTCGGTGTGATGATGCTGCGTCATTTCCAGCTTTGCGGTCACAAGCCCATTGCGCTCATCGGAGGTGCTACAGGTATGATAGGCGACCCTTCGGGCAAGTCAAAGGAGCGTGTGCTCATTGATGAAGAGAGGTTGCGTCACAACCAGGAGGCGCTCAAGAAACAGCTTGCACGTTTCCTTGATTTTGACAGCGATGCTCCAAACGCAGCGGTGCTTGTGAATAACTATGATTGGATGAAAGAGTTTACTTTCCTCGATTTCATCCGCAATATCGGTAAGATGATTACCGTTAACTACATGATGTCAAAGGACTCTGTAAAACGTCGTCTCTCGGGTGAGGCCGGTACTGATGGTATGTCATTCACAGAGTTTACCTATCAGCTTCTTCAGGGCTATGACTATGTTCATCTTAACGAGACTCACGGCTGTAAATTACAGTTGGGTGGTGCCGATCAGTGGGGTAACATTACAACAGGTACCGAGATGATTCGCAAGATGTCAGGTAATGAGGTGTTTGCGCTTACCTGTCCGCTCATCACAAAGGCCGATGGCAAGAAGTTCGGTAAGACCGAGCAGGGTAATATCTGGCTTGACAAGCGTTATACATCACCTTACCGTTTCTACCAGTTCTGGTTGAACGTGAGTGACGAGGATGCCGAGAAGTATATCAAGATATTCACGTCTATCTGCCGCGAGGAGATTGAGGCCCTTGTGGCCGAGCATGCACAGGCTCCGCATATGCGTCTGTTGCAGAAGCGTCTTGCCATGGAGGTTACAGTGCTTGTACATGGTGAGGAGGAGTACAACAAGACTGTTGAGGCATCAAATATACTTTTCGGCAATGCTTCAACCGAGGCTCTCCGTTCACTTGACGAAGATACACTGCTTGCGGTGTTCGACGGTGTTCCCCAGTTTGAGGTTTCACGCGAGGCTATAGTCGAGGGTGTGAAGGCTGTTGACCTTACAACCGACCTTGCTGCAATCTTTGCTTCAAAAGGCGAGATGCGTAAGCTGGTGCAGGGCGGTGGCGTCTCTGTAAACAAGGAGAAACTCGCTGCTTTTGACCAGATAATAAATGCCGAGAGCTTGCTCAATGACAAGTATATCCTTGTACAGAAGGGCAAGAAGAACTATTTCTTGATAATTGTGAAGTAATCGTTTCTGCATAGGACAAGCAGGACAGTGCCGATCGGCACTGTCCTGCTTTCTTATATCCGGGGATGCTGTTTGTGGCTCTATACAGTCCTTATTCTTTTTATGGTGTTCCGTATCTCCTTGCACCATATCCATAGAAGGAGCGGGAATAAAGGTGCAATGAGCGGGTTGTATTCCCATGCCTGGGCAAACTTGCCGTATAGAAGTGAGAACAACGCGCGCGTCATGCCGCATCCCCAACACTCTGTGCCAAGGAATCTTTTGAAAAGACAGGTTGTCTCACCGTTGAAAATGCCGTCTGTGGGTACCGAATAGAGTATTGCCGGTAAAAGCAACAGGAGAAGGAGTTTGCTAATCGTTAGTAATCGGGTTGCCGTCTGCATCGGTGAAGCTTCCTACAAGGATCATAATGAAGTCAATGAGGGCCCATATGCCACATCCGCCGCAAGTGAGCAGTTGCGCAATGCCTGTACCTGTCTTGCCTACATAGAAACGGTGTACTCCAAGGCCACCGAGGAAAAAGCAAAGCAACAGTACCACAAGCCACTCTTTGTTACCTTTTGTGTTGTTTGCTCTGTTCTGTGGATTCTCGTTGATCCATGCACCGCACTTGGTGCATATTGCGGCATTCTCGTTCACTTCGGCGCCGCAGTTCTTGCAATAGGGCATATTATCGGATTTTATGGGTTTATATTAAGGTTTATATACCGTTACAGCAAAAATAGGAATACTGCTTCGTTATTGTAATGAGTTATATTGATTTTTTTGTTTATGATTCAAAAGATTAGAAGAGGTGAATGCCCTCAAAATATCATTCCCACAGAGAAGCTGAGGATGTTGTTCTTACGGCTGCTCTTGAACTCTTTGCCTATCTTTGGAGCGCGAATGTATTTCGCTGCATCGGTGAGCCCAAGGTCATATACAAAATCAAAGAAAACATTGTATATCTTCACACCGAGACCAATCTCCCAATAGTAGCTTTTTTTCTCAAGCACTTCCACAAGGTCGTCATATGTGAAATGTTTGAACAGCTGTTCGTCATGTGCAGTGAAGATGAACTTAGTCCTTGGACCCGTAAAAACGCTCATTCCGTACTTGTTCTGCTTTATGAATTCGTACCCGAACAGTATCGGTACTTGCAGGCAATACGTCTTTAGGTAGTATTCAGGTATGTTAGGTTCTATGTCGGTGATATTGCTCTTGCCGGTATCTTTGAAGTCGAAACAGTGGCGGGTGAGGCCCAAAGCAGTCTCTACCTGAATGTAGAACCTGTCGCGTGACAGACGCAGGAATGGCGTGAGAATATATCCTATCTTGTTGCTCTGGATGGTGTTCTCATTATAGGTGTAGTCCTCAATCTCAAAGGTGGGATTGTTGTAGGTGATAGCCTGGAAACCGACCTTCACTCCTGCGTTGAGCCTTATCCGCTTCTTGCTCTCCTGGGCATTGGTGCACAAGGGGAGCAGAAGAAATAGGTATATGATGAGATTATGCATCCTGTTATGGCTTCTTATTTGTTTTTCTTTACACTCCAGCCGAACTTGCCGATGAATTCTCCCAAATGGAAATATTTGCCATGTGTGTATACCAACGGATCGGCAGCGGCAAGGTTCCATTCGCCTGTCTCCGGGTTCAGATAACGGTCGTCGGCCTGTACGTTGACAACCTCGGCAAGGAACATGTCATGTGAACCCAATGGAATGACCTGCTTGACGCGGCACTCTATGCTCAAAGGCGATTCCATGATGATGGGGGCTTTCACAACCTTTGAAGGGCCGTATGTGAGCCCGGTCTCCTTTGCCTTGTCATAGTCCGCACCCGAGCGTACACCGCACCAGTCGGTTGCACGCGCCATGTTTGCTGTTGTCAGGTTTATAACAAATTCTCCGCTCTCTTTGATTATGGGGTAGGAGTGCCTTTCGGGGCGCACCGATATGTAGCACATCGCCGGGTTGGTACATGTTGTACCCACCCACGACACGGTGAGCATATTGTAGTTCTCGGGCGAACTGCCACAGGTTATGAGTACGGCAGGCAGCGGGTATATCATCGTGCCCGGCTTCCAGTCAATCTTCATGTCAAAGCAACTCTACGTTATTGATGTTGACCTCCTTCTCGCAATAACGGCATTTGAGAGTGCCTTCCTCGCGGTTAGACACGTAGAAGTGTGTTGCCATGGGCTCGTTGTTCGTTACGCAGTTGAGGTTGTTGCACTTGATGATGTCATGCAACTCGTCGGGGAGTTTCAGTTCGCGTTTTTCTACAACCTTGTAGTCACGTATGGTGTTGATGACAACGTTGGGGGCTACTACTGAAATCTTGCTCAGGTCGTCTTCGGTGAAGAAACAGTCGGCAATCTTGATGAGTCCTTTTTTGCCTATCTTCTTGCTGTCAAGGTTGTAGCCTATTGTTACATTGCTTTTCATTGCCGGAATGTCGAGCAGTGTCACTACTGCAAAGAGCTTGTCAGCGGGTATATGGTCAATTACGGTGCCGTTGCAGAGCGCTGATACCTGCATGGCGTGTTTGTTGTTCTCGTTCATGGTCTCTTTATCCTTTAGATTTTAATGTCAAGTACATCGCAGATAAGTGCCTCGCGCACATAAAGTCCGTTCTGTGCCTGCTGGAAATAGTATGCCTTTGGGTTCTCGTCAACATCGTGCGCAATCTCGTTGACGCGTGGCAGCGGGTGAAGTATGCGCAGGTTCTCCTTTGTGTTGGCAAGCATTGAGTTTGTCAGACGGTAGCAGTTCTTCACCTTCTCATATTCCATAAGGTCACTGAAGCGCTCGCGCTGTACACGGGTCATATATATAATGTCGGCCGATGCAATGACATCCTCATTGAATTCCGTTGTCTCGGTGAACGGTATGTTGTTCTCGCGGCAGAAGATGCGGTACTCCTCGGGCATGTGCAACTCCTCGGGCGCTATGAAGTGGAATTTCGGCTTGAAGTGACGCATGGCGTGCAGCAGCGAGTGTACTGTACGTCCGTACTTGAGGTCACCTACAAGGTGTATGTTAAGACCTTCGAGAGTGCCCTGGGTCTTCAGTATTGAGTAGAGGTCAAGCATTGTCTGGGAAGGGTGCTGGTTGGCACCGTCACCGGCGTTGATGACAGGGACGGGCGACACCTCGCTTGCATAGCGCGCGGCACCTTCGAGACGGTGGCGCATCACAATGACATCAGCGTAGCTCGATACCATCATTATCGTGTCTTTGAGGGTCTCTCCTTTGCTTGATGAACTTGTTGCTGCGTCGCTGAAGCCGATAACGCGTGCACCAAGACGGTTGGCTGCTGTCTCAAAGCTGAGGCGTGTGCGGGTCGACGGCTCAAAGAAGAGGGAGCCTACAACGCGGCCGTCAAGGATTTTGCTATTTGGGTTCTGCTCGAATTTCTCGGCTGTCTCCAGCAATGAGAGTATCTTTTCACGGCTGAGATCATTGATGGATACTAAACTTCTACTTTTCATAATCCAATATGTTTTCCTTAATTTAGAATGGCGCGACACAGTGCGGCCTGCATTGCATGTGTTGTTGGCCTGTTTTCGCAAAGGTAATTGAAAGTTGCCGTTTTGACAATATCAGAAGCTTATTTATTTTAAAAAAATAAAGCACGCGTAAAGCTTGCCTTTAATTGAAATATTTGTATTATTTTTGCATGATATTAGGTTTGCTGTGTTGGTCGGTTATCATACATGTTGCCCGGCCATATCAAAAGAGCCAACCTGATGTAAACACTAATAAAAACGACATTATGCTGAAAAAAATCTTGATAGGACTCTGGGTCGCTTTCTTTGTAGGACTGCTGTCGATATTTCTGTTCTTCTTTTCTGTGACGAAAGGATGGATAGGTTATGTTCCCGATATGACAGAACTTGCCGACCCGGAATACAAGTTCGCATCACAGGTGCTTTCTGCTGATGGCGTTGAACTGGGAACATGGTCCATAAGCAGGGAAAACAGAGTGTATGTGGAGTATGACTCTATCTCGGCAAACCTTATCCGCGCACTCATTGCAACCGAGGACGTACGTTTCGCGCAACATTCAGGAATCGATGCAAGGTCTCTGTTGCGTGCAGTTGTAAAGACCGTACTGATGGGACAGGAGAATTCCGGTGGTGGCAGTACCATTACCCAGCAGCTGGCAAAGTTGCTTTATACAGAAGTCTCCGGCAATAAACTGGGACGTGTTACGCAGAAACCTATCGAGTGGGTTATTGCCGTGCAACTTGAGCGCCAGTATACAAAAGAGGAAATCATCAGCCTTTACCTTAACAAGTATGACTTCGGCAACAATGCTGTCGGAATAAAGAGTGCGGCGAACGTATACTTCGGAAAACTGCCCAGCCAGCTCAAGACAGAGGAGGCTGCAATGCTGGTAGGTATGTGTAAGAACTCGTCATTATATAATCCTCGCCGTCGTCCCGAAAAGACAAGAGACCGCCGCAACGTGGTGCTCATGCAAATGGAGAAGGCCGGTTATATAACTGCCGAGGAGAAAGACTCATTGTCGGCCTTGCCGCTTGTAATCGACTATCATCCAGCTGACCACAAGTCGGGCCTTGCTACATATTTCCGTGAATACCTGCGTCTTTATCTCACAGCCAAAAAACCTGATAAATCCCAATACCGTGGTTGGCAGATGCAGAAGTATTATGAGGACTCGCTTAATTGGGAGCAAGACCCTCTCTTCGGCTGGTGCAACAAGAACAAGAAGCCTAACGGCGAATTTTATAACCTGTACACCGATGGTCTGAAAATATATACAACCATCGACTCAAGGATGCAGAGGTATCTTGAAGAGGCTGTTGAAGAACAGATGGTGGGTGACCTGCAACCTAAATTCTTCAAGGCGAAGAAAGGTAAAAAGACAGCTCCTTTTACCGAGAAACTGAAAGTGTCGGAGGTGCAAGCAATCATGACACGTGCCATGAAGCAGAGTGACCGTTACCGCACAATGAAGAAAAGCGGATATACAGAGGAGGAAATCGTTGAGGTGTTCAATACTCCGATGGAGATGAGTATATTTACATACGATGGCCGAAAGGATACTGTGATGACTCCAATGGATTCACTCAAGTATTACAAGTTCTTCTTGCGTACAGGTGTTGTCTCTATGGATCCGCTTACAGGTGAGGTGAAGGCATATGTGGGTGGAACAAACTATAACCAGTTCAAATATGATATGGCCGGTGTAGGCCGTCGTCAGGTGGGTTCAACCATTAAGCCATTCCTTTATTCTTTGGCAATGGAGCATGGTTTCTCGCCTTGCGACGAGACGCAGAATGTCAAGCAGACAATAGTTACCGAGACCGGTCAGTTGTGGAGCCCCAGAAATTCATCCAAACAAAGAATAGGTGAGACCGTGACACTCCGTTGGGGATTGCAGACATCGAACAACTGGATATCGGCTTACCTTATGAGTAAGCTCAGTCCGTATTCTTTGAAGAAACTCATCCATCAGTTCGGCCTCCTTAACAAGGATATCCAGCCGGTACCTTCGCTCTGTCTCGGTCCTTGCGAGGCGTCAGTGATGGAGATGGTGAGCGCATATACGGCATTTGTGGGAAAGGGTATACGCACTTCGCCTCTTATGGTAACAAGAATAGAAGATAGCGCGGGTAATGTCCTGGCTACATTCACAGCCCGCAAGAATGAGGTTATCAGTGAAGAGAGCTCCTACAAGATGATCGAGATGTTGCGTGCTGTCATTAATGAGGGTACCGGTACCCGTATCAGGAAAAACCATAAGATTTACGCTGATATGGGCGGTAAGACCGGAACCACAAACGATAATGCGGACGGTTGGTTCATGGGCTTCACTCCTTCTCTTGTTACAGGATGTTGGGTTGGCGGTGAGGAACGTGACATCCATTTCGACCGCATGGCTGACGGACAGGGTGCGTCAATGGCATTGCCTATTTGGGGATTTTATATGAATAAGGTTTATGCCGACAAGACTCTTCCTTATTCCCAGGAAGAGACATTCGATATTCCCGAAGACTTTGACCCTTGCAAGAGCCTGCTTCTGCAGAAAGAGGAAGAGGCTGCCACTCCGCTTGTGCAGACACGCGGAGAGGATTCCGTAGAGCCTGTGGAGAAAGAAGAGGCGGATGAGGATGGCTTTGCCGATTTCTTCAATTGATAGAGATAATATAATAAGATATAATATGAAATTTGTAGGGATTATTCCTGCACGTTACGCTTCGACGCGTTTTCCCGGCAAGCCTCTTGCCATGCTTGGCGGGAAACCAGTGATACAGCGTGTGTATGAGCAGGTAAAGGATTGCTTTGATGATTTGTATGTTGCCACTGATGATGAGCGCATCTTTGATGCAGTGAGCTCTTTCGGCGGTAACGTTGTCATGACTTCCGAGGATTGCAAGAACGGTACGGAACGTTGTCTTGATGCATACAAGCGTCTTGGCTTGGATTGTGACGTCATTGTGAATATCCAGGGCGATGAGCCTTTTATTCAGCCAAAGCAGGTGAATGCACTTATTGGCTGTTTTGATGCAGAGGGCGTTGACGTGGCAACCCTGGTGAAACCTTTCGAGGTTTCCGACGGCATTGAGCGCCTCGAGTGTCCTAACTCACCGAAGGTCGTTATTGATGAAAAGGGCTTTGCACTTTATTTCAGCCGTTCGGTAGTGCCATATCTGCGTGGTGTGGAGCGCGGGAAGTGGCTCGAGAACCATACATTCTACAAGCATCTCGGGATATATGCCTACCGTGCAGATATTCTTGAGGAACTGACAGCGCTCCCGCAGTCTCCAATGGAGAAGGCTGAATCGCTTGAGCAGTTGAGGTGGCTTGAGAACGGTTATAGAATAAAGGTGGGTGTTACCGATATCGAGACAATAGGTATCGATACCCCCGAGGACCTTGAGCGTGCGAAAGAGTTCGCATCTTCTATAGGCTTTTCCTGGAACGATTAAGAGACTTCCTGTGAACACCGCTGCTCCCGACATTAAACCGGTAAGTGTTCCCGATTTGACATTGCCCTGCAAGAGGGTGATGCCCAACGGTGTGCCCTTGTACGAACTTGCAGGTATACGCAAGGGGGTTGTACGTTTGGATATCCTGTTCAAGGGTGGTTATGGCGTACAGGACAAGCCTCTGCAGGCCATGTTCGTGAACCGCATGCTCCGTGAGGGGGCAGGCGGTCTTTCGGCCGATGATATATCAAGGAAACTCGATTACTATGGGGCGTGGGTGGATATGTACTCTTCGCAAGGGTGCAACCACTTGACCCTGTATACAATGTCGAAGCATTTCCTGCCGCTCGTAGAGCTACTTGAGACATTGATAAAAAAGCCCGATTTCCCCATTGATAATCTTGAGACGGTAAAAAGGACGAACAAATCCTATTTTATGGTCAACAGCCATAAGGTGGATGTGGTGTCGCAGCGCTATTTCGAGAATTCGCTTTGGGGTGAGGACCATCCTCTGGCCCATATAGTGTGCCCCGAGGATTATGATGCAATCACACGTGAAGACCTGCTTGACTACTATGCCAAGGTGTACAGCAGTCATAATTGCTCTATTTTTGTGGCAGGGGAGTTCAATGATGCTATGCATGCAGCTTTGCTGGATAAGTTCGGTAAAGAGGAGTGGGGTGCCGGTCCTTCGTTGCCTGATGTGGTTGTGGCTCCGCCCTGTTCGCTTTATGGCAGACGTAAGGTGACTGTCGAGGGGGCGATGCAGAGTTGTGTGAAGATCGGTTTTATGTCAATGGATTCGTCGCATCCCGATTATCATATATTCCGTTTTCTTACCGTGCTTTTGGGCGGTTACTTTGGCAGCCGTCTGATGAGTAACGTGCGCGAAGAGAACGGGTATACCTATCACATTGAGGCAGAGCTGGATGCCTACGGACGCCGTAACGCTTTCATGATAACCTCGGATACCGACAATGCCAATGTGGAGCCTCTTGTCAAAGAGGTTTACAAAGAGCTCCGCAGGCTTGTCGATGAGTCGATCCCGGAGGCTGAAGTGGAACTTGTGCGCAGTTATATCCTTGGCGAGCTGTGCCGTGAGTATGAGGAGCGGTTCGCAAAATCAGAGGTGTTTATAAACGCATGCCTGTCAGGCGAATCATTCGAATCGGTTAACAAATATCTTGAAACGGTGAGAACCGTGACTGCGGCCGACCTGCAGCGTGTCGCCAAGGATATATTTGACCGCGAAGACATGATTGAGATAGTCGTCGGAGAATAAGGAATCGTATACATCCTTCAATCCGCACTATAAGGAGCTGTCAATTCATATCACCGATTTGTTGAAAACGGTGAAACAATACTGTCTCATGTGATCTTGATAATATTATCATGGAATTTTAAACAACTTCCAAATATTTTTTAAAATAAGTACAACATAATTGTAGTTTCTCAACTTTGTTATTATCTTTGTATTTGATGCGGAAGGTACGCGTGGGGTCTTTTTGCTTGCCGATGATGCTTTTTCCGCAGTATTTTGATATGACAAAGAAGGCAATTCCTGTTTTTTTGATTTTTTTTGTGCTTGGGACATCACTCCGGGCACAATCCCTTACAGATGCCATTAAAGATGGCCTTTCTCCTCTTACTGATCTTGTCAACGGGGATATTTCAACAGACTCTGTACGTCCTTTAGACAAGAAGGATGCTGAAAAAAAGAATGTCAAGGCTATGACACTCAAGGACGGTACCGTATATGTAGGCGAGATGAAAGGCAAGCGTCCTCATGGTCATGGCAAGGCTATATATACGAACGGAGATATATACGAGGGCGGTTTTGTGAAAGGCCGGCGCAACGGATATGGTGAATACCGTTTCAAGGACGGTGAGTGCTATGTAGGTGAGTTCAAGGAGGGACATCATCACGGAGAAGGCGTATATACATTCTCCGATGGCCGTAAGTATACCGGAAAATGGGAAAAGGATTTCCAGCATGGGTACGGACGGATGGATTATCCCAACGGTGATTTTTATGTAGGCTTCTGGGTAGAGGACGAACGGTCGGGTTCGGGTAGTTACTTCTTTGCAGGAGGGGCATCGTATGTCGGTGAGTGGAAGAATGACAAACGCAATGGCATGGGTACATTCGTCTGGCCCGACAATAGCAGATATATAGGATCCTGGGTCGACGGCAAACGTTCGGGCCATGGAGTATACACCGCGGCCGACAGTACAGAATATGACGGTACATGGCTGAACAACCTTTACGACGGCAACGGAACATTGAGCTATGCCAACGGTGATAAATACATGGGTATGTTCAAGGCCGGTGAATTCAACGGACACGGAAAATATACATATGCCGACGGTTCCTCCTATGCTGGCGATTTCAGGAACGGTGCCCGCGACGGATACGGCAAGATGCTCTTTCCTGGCGGTGCTGTATACGAAGGCGGCTGGAAAGATGACCTGCGTTGCGGTAAGGGAAAATATACCTGGGGCAACGGCGATGTGTATGAAGGCGACTGGAAGGATGACACCATGAACGGTACCGGAATAATGCGCAAGAGCAATGGCGTCAAGTACAAAGGCGGTTTCATTGACGGTCTTGAGCATGGTGCCGGTGTTGCAGAGGACAAGAGCGGTACACGCTATGAGGGAACATTCGAGAACGGAATGAGGCACGGCAAGTTCATTGTCAAAGACAAGGACGGAAATGTTGTCCGCGAGTGTGTCTACAATTCAGGAAATGCAGAACAATAACAAATAAAACAATACGGCTATGATTTTGGATTCATTGAAGAATTTGGATTGCTACAAAGAACTAAATCCTAATTTCGCAAAGGCGATTGAGTTTTTGAAGAACAGTGACCTTGCCAATCTGCCATTGGGTCGCAACGAGATATGCGGCGACCTGGTGTATGCAAACGTGATGGAGGTAAAGCCCAAGGCCAGGGAAGAGGCGTGTATTGAGATACACCGTCGCTATATCGATATCCAGGTGCCTATCTCCGGTAACGAGGTTATGGGTTATACTCCTCTTTGCGAGCTTCCCGAGCCGGATTATGTCGAGAGCGACGACTATGCCCTTTATCCTGCGACTATTGCGGCAAGGGACTATTTCAATGTGAAGAACGACCAGTTTGTTGTTTTCTTCCCACAGGACGGCCACGCACCGGCAATAACTCCTGTAGCCGTGAAGAAAGTGGTTGTGAAGGTCGCAATCTGACTTACCGAACAAATGAAAAGTATATAATTAACTATAACGCTTCAAAATTTTACAATTATGCTGAAACTTGTAGAACGCGATGCTTATCTGGCTCCCTACAACCTCAGTATTGAGGGACGCCACCGCTATTTTCTCCAGAGGGAGAAAGAGTTTACAAAGAATGGCCGACAGACCCTGTCGAGCTTCGCTTCGGGTTATCTTTATTTCGGTCTGCACAGGACATCTACCGGTTGGGTCTTCCGTGAGTGGGCTCCCAATGCAACAAAGATAGTCCTCATAGGTGACTTCTCAAACTGGGAAGAGCGCCCCGAGTATGAACTGAAGCAGCTCGCAGGTGGCGTATGGGAGCGTAGATTGCCCAAGAAGGCACTTGCCCACGGCCAGCACTACAAGATGAAAGTCTACTGGAAGGGCGGTTGCGGCGAGCGTATCCCTGCATGGGTGCGCAGAGTTGTGCAGGACGAGGCTACAAAGATATTCAGTGCCCAGGTATGGGCTCCCGAGGAGGAGTACCGGTTCAAGCACAAGAAGTTCACTCCAAAGCGTACTCCGTTGCTCATCTATGAGTGCCACATAGGTATGGCCCAGGAAGAGGAGAAGGTGGGTACATACCGCGAGTTCCGCGAGAAGGTACTTCCACGTATCGCTGCCGACGGTTACAACTGCATACAGATTATGGCTATCCAGGAGCACCCGTACTACGGCAGCTTCGGTTACCATGTGTCGAGTTTCTTCGCTGCGTCTTCACGTTTCGGTACTCCCGAGGAGTTGAAGGAACTCATTGATGCGGCTCACGGAATGGGTATAGCTGTGATTATGGACCTTGTACACTCTCACGCTGTAAAGAACGAGAACGAAGGCCTTGGCTTGCTCGACGGTGACCCTGCACAGTATTTCTATGGTGACGACAAGCGCATACACAGCGCATGGGACTCACTCTGCTTCGACTACGGCAAGAACGAGGTTGTACACTTCCTGCTTTCCAACTGCAAATATTGGCTCGAGGAGTTCAAGTTCGACGGTTTCCGTTTCGACGGTGTTACTTCAATGATATACTATAGCCACGGCCTGGGTGAGGCTTTCTGCGGTTACGGCGACTATTACAATTTAGGTCAGAACGGCGATGCTATCTGTTATCTCACACTTGCCAACCGTCTTATCCACGAGGTTAACCCAAAGGCAATTACAATTGCCGAAGAGGTGTCGGGTATGCCGGGTCTTGCTGCCCCCATCGAGGACGGCGGTTACGGCTTCGACTACCGTATGGCGATGAATATCCCTGATTTCTGGATCAAGATCATCAAGGAACGCAAGGATGAGGACTGGAAACCATCGGAGATTTTCTGGGAGCTCACCAACCGTCGCAAGGACGAGAAGACAATCTCATACGCCGAGAGTCATGATCAGGCACTTGTGGGCGACAAGACAATCATCTTCCGTCTTATCGACTCCGATATGTACTGGCACTTCAACCGCGGTGACGAGACATATATGGTATCACGCGGTATCGCATTGCACAAGATGATCCGTCTGATGACACTCTCTACCATCAATGGCGGTTACCTCAACTTCATGGGTAACGAGTTCGGTCATCCCGAGTGGATTGACTTCCCGCGCGAGGGTAACGGCTGGAGCCACAAGTATGCACGTCGCCAGTGGAGTCTGGTAGATAATCCAAACTACAACTACACTCTCTTGGGTGAGTTCGACAAGGCGATGATCGAGCTTATAGGTGATGTGCGCAACTTCCAGAACCGTCCTGTTCAGGAGATATGGCACAACGACGGTGACCAGGTGTTGGCGTTCTCACGTAAGGATCTTATCTTCGTGTTCAACTTCAGCCACAACCGTTCGTTCACCGACTACGGCCTGCTGGTTCCCGAGGGTTCATACAATATTGTCCTCAATACCGACAATGCACGCTTCGGCGGTAATGCCCTTGTCGATGAGACACAGACCCATTTCACACAGTATGACAGGTTGCACGCACGTCGCAAGAAGGGCTGGCTCATGCTCTATCTGCCGGCCCGTACAGCTCTCGTGCTCAAGAAAAATAAGGAATAATGAGAGGTGATGAAGAAAAACGCTTGCAAAGGGTAGTGGCATCAATCTGTGCCACTCTCTTTGCTGCGTTTGCTTTTTGCTTTGTAGCAGTATATCAGGCACCGCTCATCGAGGTGCTTTATAACCACGTAGCCACAGGCAAACTCAATTTCAACAGTTACATTGTAGGCGGAATAATATCAGCAGTGCTTACAATCCTTGCCCTGTGGCTGAACCGCTTTGCAAAGTTCCAGCGCGAGTGGACTGCAATGGCTTATCTGCCGTCGACGCTGATGTTGGCCTTCGTGACAGACATTGACCGCACACTTTACATTGGCGAGAGGTCATACACCGGGTGGATTGTGGTTTTCATTGTCGGGCTGTTGCTTTATGCAATATTCTCGTTTGTCCTTCAACGTGTACTCTTCGAGAAAATCAAGAACATGGCAATGAGTGCCAACAGGATAATATGGAGAAACCTTATCCTTTTCGTTATCCTGTTTTGCTTGGCAGGAACATTCTCCAATGGTGAGGAGAACCTCAAGAGAGAGGCCCTTGTGGCAGTGCGCTACAGTAAAGGCAATGTTGACGGAGCTCTTGCCGTGGGGCGCAAGTCGCTTGACGCATCGCCACAGCTCACGGCTTTACGTGCATATATCCTTGCCGCAGAAAATAAACTGGGGGAACGTATGTTCGAGTTTCCGCAGTATTATGGTTCAGAAGGTCTATTGCCGTCAACCGTACAGGATTCTCCGCTGCTGCCCGATAGCGTGTATTCTCTTATCGGTGCTGCTCCAAGTGGCGAAGAGAGTGCGATGCAGTATCTGAAGCGCGTTGCGGATATAGATTCTTTGGGCAGTGTGGCAAGGGATTACTATCTGTCTGGGCTTCTGCTCGACAGGCAGCTTGTCGAGTTCAAGGACGAGCTTGCAAGATTGTGCGGCAACTATAACCCGGACAGCCTGCCCAAACATTACCGCGAGGCCCTGTTGCTCTGCTCGGAGTTTACCGATGATTATTCCCTCGAACTCGAGAGCGATACATTGCAGCAGATGTTCGTAAGGCTCCGCGAGGTGGAACGTAAATATGACGATGCGCTGGTGCGCAACAATTATGTGCGCAAGGAGTTCGGGAAGACTTATTGGTGGTATTTCCTCTACGGCAGATAATAATGAAAGCCCTAAAGGACATAAAAGGCTACAAGGTGATATACAGAAGGCAACATCTGCTGTTGCCTTTTTTATTTGCCGTTATTCTTTTTGTGGTTTTGCTGTATATGTTTCCTGCTTTTTTTCTAATTTTGCATTGAACAAATGAATTGTCACTATGGATGCGGCTGTTAAAGATAGGCTTTTTACAAGAAGCTACATATATATGTGTCTGGCGAATTTCCTTACTGCATTTTCGTTCTTCTTGCTTGTGCCTACACTTCCTTTCTATCTTGTGGACAACTTCGGTCTTGAACCCGATATAGTGGGGCTTGTGCTCTCCTGTTATGTGCTGGCAGTGCTGTGCATACGTCCGTTTGCAGGTTTTGTGGCCGATGTCTTTCCTCGTAAGAAAGTGTACCTTATTTCATACGTCCTGTTCGCGCTCTCTTTTGTGGGTTACCTGTTTGTCTATTCCGAGATATTGTTCTTTATCCTGTTGCGTGTGGTGCACGGCTTTGCGTTCGGTGCGTTGAACACAACGGGAAATACATTGGTGATAGATATCATGCCGTCATCACGTCGTGGCGAGGGACTGGGGTATTTTGGAGTGACAAATAATCTTGCTATGGCCTTCGGTCCTATGACTGGTTTGTTCCTTATTGAGGGCGGCAGTTATAACCAACTGTTCTTTGCCGCTTTGCTCACAGCCTGTATCGGTTTGCTGTTTGCCTCAATCGTCAAAGTGAAGTGGCGTCAGCCCGTCGAGAAAATAGGTAAGGTGTTCTCTATCGACCGCTTTATTCTGCTTGAGGGCATTCCGGCATCATTGGCATTCTTTATGCTTGCAATACCGTACGGCATGACATCGAGCTACATAGCAATATATGCTGCTGAGGTTGGTATAACCGAAGGGGTAGGGATCTTCTTTACCGTTCAGGGTGCAGGACTTATCGTGTCGCGCCTCATCTCGGGCAAGAGGGTCGACAAGGGGTATATAACGCAGACAATCTCGCGTGGTATCGTCATTGCGTTTTTTGGAGTCATCGGTGAGGCTCTGTTGGCTTCTGTGTGTGGCTTTGACTTCACTGCAGGCTTTGCGTTGTATTTCCTCTCGGCGTTCCTCATCGGTTACGGCTTCGGAACAATATTCCCCGCTTTCAATACCTTGTTTATAAATATGGCGCCGCATTCACGTCGTGCCACAGCCAATGCCACTTATCTCACCGGATGGGATGTAGGTATTGGAGCAGGAATGTTGTTGGGTGGCGCATTGTCGGTGAACGGCTATTCAGGCAGTTTTACATTCAGTGCAATATTAGTCTTTGCAGCACTGATATATTTTGTGCTATTTGTTTCTAGACACTTCATGAGACACAGACTCAGATAATTGATTTTATATATTTGGATATTTATACATGGTTTATTCATTTTTTGTGATTAGTGTACCAATGGTTTTAGTTGTATAAAAAGTGTTGATTGTTGAAAACATAGGCTTTTTTGTGTTATTTTTTTTATTATTGTTGTTTTTTAATATTTAAATAGATATATTTGCCCATGCTTTATTAAAGGCACAATGATAGTATAGTTTTTTCTTAGTTGTTTAGTAAATGTTGGGAGTATCTCTTTGTGAAAAGGGGTACTTCTTTTTTTTGCAAAAAAGAAGTACCCCTTTTCAAACTGAAATGCGAAAACGGAAAATTGAAATATGAAAGTGAAGGAGTCGTTACTTTCGCTATGAGATGAGCTGTTTTATGCTTTATATGCTTTGCTGTTTCTTGCTCCTCATGTTAAAGCAAATGTCTGTACTTGAACTGTTTGATAAAAACTTTTTGGAAAATAGTGCAAAAGTTTAAATGAATGTTGTAAATTTGTGGAATTGGGTGGTTTTGTTCCGATTAGGACAAAAAATGCGATGTTATGGACACTGTATTTGTTGTGGAGTGGAATATATTTGCAATGTGAAGCTGTGTATGTATGTAACGTGAAGCAATACTGCCTTTAACCAAGGAAACAGTAATATACAATTTATAATATGGAAAATAAGATTCAGGAATTGACCGAGAAGATCTATGCCGAGGGCGTAGAGAAAGGTAATGTGGAGGCTGCGCGCATTGTCGAGGAGGCAAAGGTGAAGGCTGCCGACATCGTGAATAATGCCAAGGCTGAGGCAGAGGCTATTGTTGCTGCTGCAGAGAAGAAGGCTGCGGAACTTGAGGAGCACAGCCGTTCCGAGATTAAGCTCTATGGAGTGCAGGCTGTGAGCGCCATCAAGACCGAGGCTGCCAACATCGTTACCGACAGTGTTACGAAGGCTGCCGTAAAGGAGGCTCTTGCCGGTGATGTCCTCAAGGCTCTCCTGGTTAAGATTGCCGAGCGTTGGAGTGCCGATGAGCAGTTGGTAATCTCTACATCGGAGGCTGACGAGCTCAAGGCTTATTTCGCAAAGAATGCAAAGGCTCTTCTCGATAAGGGTGTTACAATAGAGCAGGTGAACGGCAAGAAGGCGCAGTTCTCTATTGCTCCTGCCGACGGCTCTTATAAGGTTAATTTCGGTGAGGGTGAGTTCGAGGCTTTCTTCAAGGCTTTCCTCCGTCCTCAGATGGTAGAACTTCTATTCTCTTAAGCGATGAGCAATTATTATTGCCTTGTTGCGGGGCTGCCCGACCTTCTCTTCGACGGTTCGAAGTGCGACTACTCGGTAGAGCGCTTCAAGGAGGAGATATATGCATCGCTCACTCCTGAGGATGCACGTGTCGTGGATCTCATTCTTCTTGAGTGGGACAACGCGAACATTCTCTCTATCCTGCGTCATGGCGAAGAGGCTGTGCTGCAACGTACGGGATGTTTCAGCCGCGAGGAACTCTTCTCCATTGTGGAGTCGGCCAAATGCGGTTATTCTGATATGCCCGGTGTCCCTGAATATATTAACAGCTTTGTGGAGTATTATCTTGCCCACGAGGCGCAGGGGAATATCCTGTGGGAGAATCTGCTTAGCACATACTATTATGACTATGCCTTGAGCTGTTCCAATGCCTTTGCGGCGGAGTGGTTCGAGTACAATCTGAATGTGAACAACATCCTTGTGGCCATGACTGCAAGGAAGTATAAACTGAAGGTTGACGATGCTGTAATAGGTGACAATGACGTGGCGGATGCCCTGCGTACATCGGGTGCACGTGACTTCGGTCTCTCGGGAATGCTTGACTATCTCGAGGATATCCAGCGTCTGAACGAGAATCCGCGCCTGCAGGAGCGTGAGCACCTGCTTGACGAGATGCGTTGGCGTTGGCTCGAAGACAACTCGGCACTATGCCACTTCTCGGTGGAGAGGCTTTTCGTCTTCCTGCAGAGACTTGTGATTGTGGAGCGCTGGGCCGGTCTTGACGCCGAGAGCGGAATGGAGCGTTATCAGGAGATGATTGCCGACCTGAAGAAAGGTATGGACTGATCCGTCTCCTTACGGATATTGAAAGAATAAATAATAAGAAGCTGTTTAAATTTATATCGTTAAGTTTTTTATAGGTCAAAAATAGAATGTTTTGTTGTTTTTTGAGGGCGCGTAGCGGGCTACGTAACCGAGAAAAAGAGGAAAACAGGCATTTTTGAACATAAAAGACAACGAAATGGCGGCTTCCTATATAATAAAACTTTTTTTTAGAAATTTAAACAGCTTCTAATATTATAATTATGATCAAAAGTAGAGTATGCGAGATTCTCGGGATTGAATATCCGATATTTCAAGGCGGAATGGCCTGGGTAGCCGATGCGGAACTTGCCGCAGCAGTATCAAATGCCGGCGGATTGGGCCTTATATCGGCCATCAATGCAGGAACAGAGGCCGTAAGGAACGAAATCCGCAAGTGCAAGACCCTTACCGACAAGCCTTTCGGTGTAAACATCATGCTCCAGGCTCCCAACGCAGCAGAGATTGCCGAGATGATTGTTGAAGAGGGTGTGAAGATTGTCACAACAGGTGCCGGTTCACCAGCAAAATACCTGCCCATGTGGAAAGAGAACGGGATAAAGGTCGTTCCAGTCATCGCATGCGTTGCCCATGCCATCAAGATGCAGGCTGCAGGTGTTGACGCAATTGTTGCCGAGGGGGCAGAGTCAGGCGGTCACGTGGGCGAGCTGCACACAATGCCGCTGATACCACAGATTGTTGACGCCGTGGACATCCCAGTGATTGCAGCCGGCGGTATATGCGACGGCCGCGGTGCAGCAGCAGCGTTCATGCTCGGCGCCGAGGGCGTACAGGTGGGAACACGTTTCCTCTCTGCAACAGAGTGCAACGTGCACGAGAGCTATAAGGATAAAATCCTCAAGGCAACCGACATATCTACAATAGTCACCGGCAAGACATTGGGCCACCCCGTACGTTCGCTCAAGACACCGTTCTCAAGAACATTCGCAAAGATGGAGAGCGACCCCAATGTAACACCCGAGGAGGTTCTTGCATTCGGTGGCGGTGCGCTCCGCAAGGCAGTGCAGGAGGGTGACATCGACGGCAGTTACATGGCAGGCGAGTGCGCAGGTATGGTAAAGCAGATAGAACCTGCAGCAGCAATCATTGAGGACATCATCCTTGGTGCCGAAAAGGTCATGAAGGAAAGAATGGGAATGTTGTGCTGACAAGCGGCATACATTGACATAAGGAATAAATGGAGGGCAAACCCCGAAAGCCCTTTTTAACAGAACAATCCCCGTTAGAGCATCTTTTCTAACGGGGATTGCCTTATCAGCTATTGTGTTCCGCTTCAATCTCCTCGGGAGACATAGGCCTATGCTCGCCGAGTCTGCACGCTGCGTTTTAAATCCCTTTGTAGGGAGATCTGAGTCACAGAAAGTCTTCAAATACATCCTGATTATTTTTGAGTTTGACGAAGTAAATACCATACTGATGTAGTATAGAAGTTGCGTAGATATGGAATACTGGCAAAGAAAGTCCATTGACGGCGAGGACTTATGTGAAACTTTTGTTTGTAGTGTGGGTTGATGAGCCAAAGGGTGCTCTTGCAAATGTTATAACCGACCTCGGAAACTAATTGCTCAAAGCCCTCTACAGTCATCCGCGAGACTCGTATGCTCATCAATTCGTCAATTTTACTTGTCGTGGCTCCGCTTGTCTTCAACAGGACTTTGTAGAGCGGCTTTGGCAGCAGATGAATGAAAGGAAGTTTGGAGGCCGGACCAACGCTTATTTGCTGATGACCGCCAAATGGGTTTTGCCAGGCAGGAAAACCAAAGAAAGCGATGCCATCTTGTTTGAAGAAGTGTTTGATGTGAAGAAGAAAATCTCGTTTGTTGGATGGTTCAATGTGCTCTATCACATCATGAACAAGTATGAGGTCGTAGCGTTCATCCTCCGTCTTAGGCTCTTCTGTAAGGAGAAAATCTTGACAAATAAACGTGCCTTGCTGATGGCATTCTGTGAAGAAAGTCTGTGCTTCAATGATTCGACTTTGACAGATGTCTATTCCAGTCACTTGACAACCCTTTTCTGCGAAGGGAAGCAGATTGCCGCCCTCGCCACAGCCAATTTCCAACACACGGGTGTCTGGCGTTAGCTTGATATATGTATTTAGATATTCCATGTAGAATGTCCGGGCTGTGTTTGCCAATTCGCAGAAGTATTGTCTACGGTTCAAATGTCGCTGCTGCATCGTATTTTCTTGTTTTGGTTTTCTATAGGGATAGATACCACAAGCGGGGAAAAGACTGCATGATTTCGGAAGGTAAATTACCATGTGATGCGGATTCCTATTGGCAAGGAGAATGTGAATGGGTGTTCTGTGCGGTAGGTCTCGATGTTGCTGTCCGTCGGGATGTAGTATTGCAGACTTGGCTCTGCAAAGAAGCCAATGTTAGGCATAAGGATATATTGTAAGCCAAGACCAGCACCTATCGACCACTGCAACGGAGCATGAAGAATGGACTTCTCTTCCAGTTCTTTCATTCCATTAACTAAATAGCTTTTACTGAGTTGAGCATTAACAGGTATCTCCAACTTCGCGCCAAGACTTCCGTATAGGTTCCAACTTCTTACATTAATTATATTATAAGTACCCTTCAGAGGTATGCCAAGGTAATGGATAGCCTGCTCCTCACGGATGGCGTTCCCATCTGTGCCTATCTCGGATTCTGACTTTAGACGGCTATAACTCAATCCTGTCTCTAAACCAAAGTGGTTATTCAGTTTGTACTTCAATGCCAACGAGAAGGTGATGGGCATATAGTGATGAGTCGTGCGTTCTATCTTGTCCGCATCGGGCCGTGCTGCGTTGTTTTGGGCTATCTTCAGCAAGATTTGGTACGTCTTATAGTCGATGTCAAGGGTTCCGCTCTGTAATGCCTCGGCATAGTCGTTCCATTTGTCGAAGAAGCGGATAGGTGGAACTTCGCTTGTTTCATCCGTCATCTCCGTTTCTGTGAAAATAAATGGACGGTTAGCATTCTGTTCACCCATACTACCTATGTATGCTAGATCTACAGACCACTTCTGCCTATCCTTAATCTCTGTGGACTTTTCCGGAAACAGGTCTGCTATATTTAGATCTTTGTCTGGGCGCAAGTCGGGCAGTGACTTGTTGTTGTGTAAGATGGTCGTCGTGTCGGTACTCTCTTTTTCTTCGTCAGTATAATGGAGCGTATCAGCAGAAGCAAGACTATCTACAGGAACATCTTTGACAGGAGCAAAGGCTATTTGCTGTATAGCAATCGTTGGAATTGCTGGAGTTCTTTGCTCGATTGTCGGACTTCCTTCATCATCATGCTTTGTATCAGGCATAGTCTGTTCTTGTTTTGTTACTATAGGTTGCGGCACGTCAGTGGCCTTTCTCGTTTTGTAAAGATATATGGCCAAAGGCAACAGAAGTGGCATGAGCCACAACAGCCAATACTTTGCAAGTGTCTTCTGCAACATTTTCTTTGCCCTTGACAGTTGTGACGATGAAGAATGGGCAGCAATTCCAAGGATTTCGGCGATTTCCTTATGCGACATTCCTTGAATGACTGCCAACTTGAACACCTGTCCATAGCCGTTGGGCAGCGCATCTACAGCCGTCATCAGTTCTTCCATAGTTGGTAACGGCTTGTCATCTGTTGGAATAGATTCTTGTGGAAGTTCTTCTTCTGAGAGAGTGGAAAGCGAAAGCATTGCGGGATCGTGATGCCGCTGCATATAGCGTCGGGCAACATTGGTTGTAATACTTGTCAGCCATGCCTCAAAACGTTGTGGATTATGCAGTTGGTCCATCTTGGCAAAGGCCAGCAGAAATGCATCATGTGCTAATTCCTCCGCTACTTGACGATTGCCCACGATGCGTTGGCATATCCCCGTCATACGTCGGTGATACGCCCTATATAGGCTTCCAAGAGCAATCTCATCGCCCTGTCGCCCTTGCTCTATGAGTTGTTCTATGTCCATTGAAAAGACTCTGCTTCTACTGACATAGATGCAACTTTCCCAAAAAGACTGCATGGTAATTGCAACTTTTTTACCTAATGGGCATACTACAAGAATCTATACATGCAAAATGGTAGATTCTTGTTGATGACGGCGAGGAAATGCCAACGTTCAGTAACGTATGCTTTAGTTTTTTCTTGCGAATAGCAGAAATAATTTGGTTGGCAACTTTATCAACGGGCATCACCCAAAACAGACCTTCGCCTTTTGCCATAGCCGTATCAACGAGACCAGGACGAATATCAGTAACTATTATCCGACCACCACTATTGAAAGCTTTTTACGTAAAGCTTCCATATAGTTGATTTGATAAGCTTTTGTCGCACTATAGGCAGGTGCCATAGGTTCCTCGCGTAGTCCGCCAGCCGCGAGTTGTAATATTGACGGTGCCGGTGTTTTTGGAGTTACTTCTGCTGGAAAGTTCTATAGAAAGCTCAATGGTGAAATAGTGTGGAGAATTAAAACAATACATAAAGTAAACTTTCACGCTCTTGCACATCAACTTTTTAACAGAACAATCCCCGTTAGAGCATCTTTTCTAACGGGGATTGCCTTATCAGCTATTGCGCACCTCTTCAATCTCCTCGGGTGACATCGGCTTGTACTTGCCCAAGCGGCGTGCACCGCCCTCGAATACAAGATAATCCTCCTCGCCGCGCATACCGCCGAAGTTCTTCCAGGCATCGAGCTTGTCATAACAGATGAAGTCGGTGAACTGCTTCTCGGCACGCCATTTGTCGATGAGGTCCGGGATAAAGTAGATACCGGGCTCTACAGTGAACACAAAACCGGGCTCAAGAGCCTTTGCAAGGCGCAATGATTTCCAGCCGAAGAGAGGGCTCTTTGTGCGGCCGTCCTCGTAACCCACATTCACCTCGCCAAGGTTCTCCATGTCATGGACATCGAGACCCATCATGTGACCGAGGCCGTGAGGCATGAACATACAGGTGGCACCCTTAACAGTAGCCTCAACAGGGTCGCCCTTCATGAGACCGAGGTCAATCATGCCCTTTGCAATCTCTGTGAGCACGAGCTTATGAACCTCGCGATACTCGATACCCGGGCGCAGATTGTTCACAGCGGTAAGGTGTGCACGGCGCAGGATATTGCATACAGTGCGTTGCTGCTCGGTAAAGTGTGTACCCACAGGCATTGTCGTGGTGAGATCACCGGCATAGTGCATGGCATTCTCGCAACCGCTGTCAAGCAACAGCATCTGACCCTCCTTTAGAGGCGCAGTGCCGTATGCGTGGTTGTGCAGTGTCTGGCCGTTGACGGTAGCGATGATAGGGAACGAGAGGCCGAAGTTATGCTTCTGCGCCTCGGCCTGCACAACGGCAACAATCTCTGCCTCTGTTGTACCCGGACGTACGGCACGCATGGCAGCACAGTGCATATCTACAGAGACGTTCACTGCCTCCTCAATCTGTGCAATCTCCTCCTCGCTCTTGAAGTTACGCTGTGCAATGACAGCCTTGATGAACTTGAGCGAAGCCTTTGCCTCCTGCTCGGCAGGGTTGATGCCCAGCAGCTCCTGCAACCACACCTGGTGCTCGCCACGGTAAGGAGGCAGGAAGTGGATTTCCTGGCCCTTCGCCTGCGCGTTCTTTACATATGCAGCGAACTCGGCGAACGGACGTGTCTCCTCAATGCCAACGCGCTCGCTCTTCTCCTTGATGGTAGGCTGTACGCCGGTCCACACGATAGAGTCGATTGTGAGCTCGTCACCGAAGATTATTTCCTTGTCGTTGTCAACATCAATCACCGCTGCAAGACCCTCATAGTCCGATGCAAAGTAATACAGGAATGTGGAGTCCTGACGGAAATGATAGGCATTGTCAAGATAGTTCATACCTGTGAAGTTGTTGCCCAGGAAGAGCAACAATCCACTACCCATTCTCTCTTTCAGTACCTTACGGCGCTGGATATAAGTCTCTTTTGAAAACATAATGGTTATAATTATAAGTTATTGTTCAAAATTTTTCTAAAAATATTATCTTAACATGAATCTGATACAACAATCCATACAGATATCTATCCATTTATGTCATCTCGACGATTGAAATGAGGAGAGATCTCCAAGGTTAATAAAGCAATCAATGTCCTATCACGTAAAAAACATCGGTTTCGAGATCCCTCGTCGCTACGCTCTGTCGGGATGACAAGTACGCGATATTTTCGAGTTCATATTAGACTCACGTTAAGTTATTGTTCTATTTTGTCTTTCTCATTTGTTTGCCGCCTCTTGAGAACCCTTGTAATGTTGGAACGCAGTGAAGCATCCCGAACGCATAACTTATCAGCCTTGCGTGAAGGAGATCCTTCGTTTCACTCAGGATGACAGGTACGCGGTTGACTTTTCGCTGACGTGTTATCCCGACAGTATGGCGTTACCGATGTGTCCTCCCAAAAGCGACAGGTATCATTTCTTTATTACAGCCCTCAACACAAACCATATGTGCCTGCATATTGTAGGCAACACACCATAGTGGCTGCACATGACCTTGAAGCGCTCGATGAGCGACTCGCGGTGACGTTTCAAAGATAATCCATTTTGCAGATAATTCACAACAATGGCATCAACTTTTACAAGCTTTGTGGATGCTTTCATCACTTTTATGCACCAGTCGACATCGGACGACAGGCGGTACTTGAGGTCGTACAAGGGGGCTATGTCACGGCGTGCATAGAATGCCTGGTGACACACCATCATACCATCCTTGAAGCTGCGCCAGTTAAGGTTCTCAGGGGCTTTGAGGCGACGCATACGGACGAAGTTACGTTCATCGTCAACCTCGGCAGTCTCACCGTAGAGCACATGAGGCAACTCGCTCTCCCCTGCTATGGTGTCAACTATTGTCTGCAAGGTGTCAGGAGCATAGAACGCATCGCCGGCATTGAGGAAGCACAGATAATCGCCCTTTGCAAGCCTTATACCCTTGTTCATGGCATCATAGAGCCCATTGTCAGGCTCACTCACGATATGCGCGAACCCAATGCCACTTGCCTTGGCCTTCTCAACGGTATCATCCTTGGAACCGCCGTCAATGAGCAGATACTCATAGTTGGTATATGTCTGCGACAGAACACTCTGCAGCGTGGGCCCAATCACCGACGCCGCATTGTATGTTATGGTTATTATGGAAAACTTAGGTCTTAAAGCCATATTATTATCTCTTTACTTTTCTATAGACAATTGCACCTACAAGCAACACAAGGACAACACCTACAAGTATTGACATATAAAGCGACCAGCTGTGGCTTGTCTCCATAAGCTCATCCACGCACTTGAACTCGATGGTGTGCTCGCCTGCCGGCAACGGCAAAGCACGCAACACATAGTTGGCACGCACGGGAGTGACCTCCTCGCCGTCGATATATGCTTTCCAGGTCTTGTAGTAGACCTCGGAGAAGAGCGCCAACTTAGGAGCCTCGCTGCTGCTCCTGTATATGATGTTACCCGGGTTGCGGTACTCAACAAGCTCTATTGTACCCGCTGCATTGTTATTGTACTGCGCAGGGTTGTCAATCTTGCAGGCCCAGCATTTGTCGACGTAAGCAGTAGTCTTGCTTACATTGTCAAGCGCAGCCATCTCCTCCTTTGCACCGTCGACCCACTCGATATTGTCGACAAGCCAGCAGTGTCCGTAGGCCTCCCTGTTCAGAGCCACCTCATTTGCCGAGGCACCCTGGATAAAGTATTTTGTGTTGAGCATGTCAAGGACACCCTTGTTGCCCTTGCCAATCTGGTGCTCGATAAGGTCCTGATAGCGCGAGAGCTTTGCAGGGCTGTAACCACCTACCGAATTATGGTAGCATGATGTAAAGGACTGGTTGAAGACACTGCCGCGAGTAGAATCGAGCACCCTGTAATGGTTATCACCCTCAATGGAGTGGATGAACTTGTCGGCCTCGGTCATCTGCACAGCAGTAGTCTTTCTCTTCTCCATGAAGTGACTGTCGTTTACATAGCGCTTGCACACAGGCCACATATCGAAGAGGAACAACAGCGCAAGCACCGCAACAAAGTGGCTGCTCTTTATGCTCTTTACAAACGCAAAGGCATAGAACAGCGCTGCTGCGGCCGCAATGAAGCCGAACGAGCGCCAGGCATCGCCGGCAAGCATCGACTGGCGCTCGGCGATAAGCGCATCCTGCAACTCGGGTACCTCGGCAAACTGCGCATCGGTTACCGCTGTGAAGTCGAACAACGAGCCGCCGAACAAGGCAAGGACAAGTGTAAGGCCACCTGTCACACCGAAAGAGTAATAGAGCGAACGCAGCGCATTTGCTTTCTCCTCACCGCCGGCAGAGAGCATCTCCATAAATCTTTTGACTGCAAGTATAGCAAGCGCTGACATTGTAAGTGTTGTTATCACCAATGCCTGTGAGGGCGCACGGAACTTGTTGTAGAGCGGCAGATATTCGAAAAGGAAATTGTTCACTGCAGACAGGTTGCTGCCCCACGCAAGCACAAGCGAGAAGAGCGTTGCAGCAAAGAGCCACCACTTCTCGGGGCCACGTACCACAAGCAAACCCAACACAAAGAGGAAGCACACGATTGCACCGGCATATACAGGACCCGATGTTCCGTATTGCGCCTGCGGGCCCCAGTAGGCAGGAGCATAGGAAGCCCTTTCGGCCGCCTCTTTTCTTATGCGGCTCTGGTTGCTTCCGATATAATCCATTATCTCATCCTGGGTGGCGTTGGGGTTGGCATTCTGCACAGCCTCTACATAGCCCATTGTCGCAGCATACTCCGCATACGGGTAGTAAGCCTTGTAGAAATCGCTGTTCTTGTCGACCTTGTGCGCCGAGGCCGAACCGTACAGGTTGGGCACAAGCAGGGTAAGGCTCTCCATCTTGCCATAGCTCCACATAAAGGCATAATCGACCGCAAGACCTGCCGACTGCTCGCCGTCGGATTCTGCCAGCTCCGAGCCGCCGCGCATCGAGTCCTTGGCATAATCGGCTGTAGGCAACAGAATACCGACAGCGGGTGCTACGGCAAGCGCAGCAACCACTGCAAGCACTCCTGTAGCTTTCCAATAATAAGGAAGCCACTTCTCCCTGCATGCATATATGAAATACACAATCGCCATTATCACGGCAATGATAAGGGTGTAGTAACTCATCTGCTGATGGCTCCACAGCACGTTTAGGCCGGCAAAGATAAGGGTAACGAGCGCTCCCACAAGCAGCTTACGCCTGTAGCAGAGCAATATACCGCCTATCAGCGGAGCCATTGTGGCAATGACAAGGCTCTTGTTCATGTGTCCGGCACCTATGATAATGAAATTGTAGGAGCCGAGAGTGTATACTATTGAGCCGGCAATGCTGAGCCACGGCTTGCAGCCGAGCGCAAGGAACAGTATGTAACAGCCGATGAACGTAGCGAATATACAGCCTATATGACGGCGTGACGCGCCGAAGACGCTCAACGTAACCACGTCTGCTGCCGGGTTGAAGACATTTGCCGGCTGCGGCGGATAGGTGTAGTTACAGGGCATTCCCGAGAACATCGCGTTCGACCAATAAGAGTACTCGCCGGTCTCCTCGTGGTAATCCTTGGCATCCCTACCCCAGCCCATTGAGCCGATGGCATCATCCTGTTTGATGTCCTTTCCCTGGAGCACCGGGCTGAAATATACCAGTGTCAAAACAAGAAAAACAAGGACTGCAATAACGTGCGGCAAAGCTGCCTTCCAATTAAAATTCTTCATTTTATCGCTATTTTTTATTATTTTCTATTATCTCTTTCAGCAAGTTATACATGTTCTCCTCATACTTTTCGACGGTGTAGCCGCTGCTTATGCGGTCATATGCACCCGTGGCCAGACGTTTGAACTCCTCAAGCGGCAAGGCATCGGCACGCATAACAGCATCCTCGAAATCATTATAGCAGACATTATCTACAACAATTCCCACGCCATCAAGGTCAATGCCTGTGGCACGGCTGTACACCGGCAACAAGGCACCGTTACCCAACACATTCAGCACTGCCACAGCGCCGCCCTCGGAGATTGAGGGGTTGAGCAACAGTCCGCACTGCGCGAGAATATCGGCAAACTCCCGTGACTCGATGTTCACGAAACCGTGCTGGATTATATTATCCTTACCCTTTATCTTGGGGTTATAGTAGTTCCAGAAATCCTTCTCGCGGCTACTGCTGCCGCAGATGTGGAGAGTGAACTCGGGATGTGCCAGCGCAAAGTCGATGGCTATGTCAAGCCCCTTGTGCAACAGGCCTGTACTGCCGAACCAGAGGATATGACGGCGGCACTCGGCAAAATCCTTTGCAGCAGCACACGGTGTCACCTTGAAGCAGAACGCCGGCAACCAACGGTAGCGCTCACGGCAGGAATCCTCGGCAAGGAACTGCCGATATACAAACTCATCGCCCAGACAGATTACCGCATCGCTGAAATGCGCCTCGTAATAGTTGCGCGGGTCACCCGGCATATAACGGTTCGAGCCCAACAGCCATCGGCCGTGCCTGCTGTAGAAATCGGCATTACGCATTGAAGTGACACGGTAATTGAAACAGCTCTCGGCACCCACAGAGTAGAAGATCCTGAGAGGGTTTATATCAGCATCCGCACTGAAAGAACCCATGAAGGCGTTGCCGTTTATTCCGAACACCACATCGTATGGTGCATAGTCAATACCGGTGTTTGCCCTTGATGTACAGTCCACACTATAGCCCAGACGGTCGAAACAGCTTGCTATGACCCTGCCCTCGGTGAGGTTGGAATGGTGCTTGGGAGGCTGCTCCGATGCAAAAGCCTCGGGCAGATGACAAAGCAGCACTCTCTTATCGCGCTTGCGCCCGAAGACGTCTTTTACAAGTTTTTCGTTTGAAAAGAGCCTTTGCACAAACGAGATTATGGCATTGCCTGCACGCCGCTTGGCTATGGGCCACACACGGGCTATTTCGGAACGGTTCAGTTTCATAGGCAAAGACTATAGTTTACGGTATACATCGCAGGTCTGTGACACCATGCGCTCGATGGAGAACTCCTTGCTGCGCTCCAGTCCCTTAATGCGTAACTCATCGCGCAGAGCAGCACTGACAAGAGTCTCCTTGAGAGTATCAAGCATAGACTGCGCATCATTGGGGTTGAAGAACATTGCCGCATCGCCGGCTACCTCGGGGAATGAGCTGGCATTGCTCAAACAGACAGGGCAGCCGTTGGCAAAGGCCTCAAGGATCGGTATTCCAAAACCCTCATAATGAGACGGGAACACAAAGCAGAGCGCGTGACGGTATAGCGAAGCCATCTGGGCATCGTTGGCAGCAATATGCACAAGCCTGTCGGCAATGCTCCACTTCTCGAAGAGTTTCTGCTCCGCAGCCGTGAACGGCGAGCCGGTGCACACAACCTTGAGGTTAGGGTCGAGGTTGAATATCGAGCGTATTGCCGAGAGCCACGGCAGGAAATTCTTGTACCCCTTACGCTCGCCCACATAAAGTACATAGCGGTCGAAGAGCTGCTGCGCAGGCTGTGTCACCATGCGGTAACCGTGATGCACCACGCTTATCTTCGAAGGGTCGGTACCCAAAAGCTCGACAATGTCGCGCTTGGTATTCTCGCTGACAGCGATAATGTGGTCGGCCTCGGCTATCAGGCGGCGTTTATGCGGTATTGTACGGTCATAGATGAGTATATCCTGCGGATAGCGCTCAAAAGTCATGTCGTGCACAGTGAGCACAAAAGGCTTCTGGCGTCTCTTCACGCTCTTGAGGAAATAGGGGTTGAAATATGTAGGGTGGAAGATGTCGAAGTCATTGAACCTTATTGCCTTCCACGATATATACTTGTTCGTCAGCATATATATCTGACGACGTATGCGGTAGTTGTTCGGAAAGCTTATCTTGTCGTATTTGTGGCCGTATGTCTCTGTCACATAGTGGTTCTCACAGTAACGCATAGGCATCTCTGCCGTAAACTCGCCCTGAGGCAGGTTGTACATCAGGTCGGCAAAATAGCGGGTAACGCCACCGAAGCGTTGAAGAGTGAACATCTGGTTGTCGTACAGAATCTTTTTCATAGTATCATCCTTCAATTTTCCGTTTTAACAAAAAGTTGATAATCTCGCGCAATTCGCTGCTACGCATCAGGAACGCAGTACCCACATAAAGCAGCGCCGCAATGGCAATGCGCGAGAACAGCAGTATATATATATTTCCGATTGAGGTTGTCAGCATATAAGTGGCAAACATCGTCAGGCCTGCAAGCAACAGGTATGGCGTAACGTCCAACAGGAACATCGGGAGCGTAATGGCTATCTCCTTACGCGCAAAGTAGTGCCATACAAAAAGCCACATGGCATTGAACACGCAGTAACTCACAAGCATGAACCTTATGCCGTAGGGATATACGCACAGCAGGATAGCAAGCATGAGCAGGCCCTGCACAATGGTACACCACATGAAAGTGCGCGAACAGCCACGGCTTACCAGCAAGTTTGTGAGCAGGGACTGTACAGGCATGAATGCACCCCACACAGCCAGAATCTGCAACATGCAGGCACTCTCAAGCCATTTGTCGGTAATGACAATCACTATCACCTCCTTTGCCACGAGCGAAAGGCCCAGCATAAGCGGGAAAGAGACAAACGCCGTAAAGCGCAGCATCTTGCGGAATACACGCAGCTGTCTCTCGCTGTCATCGACAACCTTTGCCAACACCGGTTGCGCCACTGCATTCACCATTCCGTTGACAACCTCACCGCCCATATTGAACCACTCGGCAGCCTTGGTGTAGTTGCCCACATCGGTACGGGTGTAGAACTTGCCTAAGATAAAAGAGAAGATATTCCAGTTGAAGCGCTGGAAGATGTTGGTTATAAGCAGACGGTAACTGAATGCGAACAGGTACTTCAACGGATAGAAATTCACCTTGAAGCCGGGACGCCACGGGGTGAAGTACCAGCATACCACGGTGCGCACAAGCACATAGACTATGCTCTGCGTGGCTATACCCCAATATGAGTATCCGCACAATGCCATCGCAACACCCACAGCTCCTGAGATAACTATGGAGAGGATAATTGCAATGGATTTCTGCTTCACCTTGAGTTCCCTGAATAGATAAGCCGAAGGTGCTATTCCAAAACCGGCAACCACAAATCCAAGGAAGTTGTAGCGCGACAAGGACACCAGTATCGGCTGGTTGAAGAAACCGGCTATCAGCGGTGCGCACACGAAGAGCACGCCGTACATGAGCAGGGAGATAAGGATGTTGAACCAGAAGACAGCGTTATAGTCATCGTGGCTCACACTCTTACGGTTGGCAATGGCAGCCACAAAACCGCTGTCCTGCAACGAACCCGCTATCGCCGAAAAGATGGCAAGCATACCTATGGGCCCGTAATCATCCGGGCCGAGTATGCGTGCCATATATACACCAAAGATAAGGCTGAAGACCTGGCATAGCGCATTGCTCATGCCGCCCCATAAGAACCCCTTTGCGACGGCATGTTTTAAGTTATTGCTGTTTGATGCGCTGTTCTTCACCATTGCTCCATCATATCCTTGGCCCAAAGGAACCCCTTTGCGACGGCATGTTTTAAGTTATTACTGTTTGATGCACTGTTCTTCACCATTGCTCCATCATATCCTTGGCCCAAAGGGTCCCTTTGCATTTCCTGTCATGTTGAGTGTAACGAAACATCTCTGTCCAATGCAGTCCATTTTTTCGGGCTCATAATGACAGGTCTTGCTTTTGTAATCCCTTATTCTTTGACTTAAACAGGGAGAGATACTTCACTTCGTTCAGTATGACACGAGGTGAATGTATCTCTTATGTACACTTACTTTATCTCGCTACCGGGTTTTGCCTGTGGAGTGACGGTGAGCAGAGAGAGCTTGCCCTCATTGTCCTCGGCACTCAGGATCATACCCTCGCTGACAATGCCGCGCATTGTACGTGGAGGCAGGTTCGCGATGAAACATACCTGCTTGCCGACAAGCTCATCAGGGTTGAAGTGCTTTGCGATACCCGAAAGGATTGTACGTGTCTCAAGACCGTCGTCAATCTTGAACTGCAACAGTTTGTCGGCCTTGGGCACCTTTGTACACTCGAGCACGGTACCCACACGCATATCAAGCTTCATGAAGTCATCGAAAGTACACTCGGGGCGTACGGGGTTAGCCTTGTAGTTGGCAGCCTCGTTCTCCTTCTTGATGCGCTCAAGACGGTCGAGCTGCGCCTGGATTGTCTCATCCTCGATTTTCTCGAACAACAGGCCGACCTCGCCCAGCTCATGTCCCTCGGCAAGAAGCTCTGTACTGCCAAGACTTGCCCACTCGAATGTGTCAAGGTTGAGCATGCCACGCAGTTTCTTGCTGCTGAAAGGCAGGAACGGCTCGAACACGATAGAGAGGTTTGCCACAAGCTGCAACGAGAGATTGAGGATTGTTGCCACACGGCCCATATCTGTCTTCGCGAGCTTCCAGGGCTCGGTCTCGGCAAGGTAACGGTTACCGATGCGTGCAAGCTCCATAGCCTCCTTCTGTGCATCGCGGAACTTGTACTGGTCGAGCAGATGCTCAACCTTGCCCTTCACATCCACAAACTCGGCAACGATAGCCTTGTCGTAGTCGTTGAGCTCGCCGCAGGCAGGAACCTTGCCGTCGAAATATTTCTTTGTAAGTACCAATGCGCGGTTCACAAAGTTACCGTAAACGGCAACAAGCTCGTTGTTGTTGCGTGCCTGGAAGTCTTTCCATGTAAAGTTGTTGTCCTTTGTCTCGGGTGCATTTGCTGTGAGCACATAGCGCAGCACATCCTGCTTTCCGGGGAAGTCAACAAGATACTCGTTGAGCCATACAGCCCAGTTGCGTGATGTGGAAATCTTGTCATCCTCAAGATTCAGGAACTCGTTGCTGGGCACATTGTCGGGCATCACATACTTGCCGTGAGCCTTCATCATCACAGGGAAGATGATACAGTGGAACACGATGTTGTCCTTGCCGATGAAGTGTACAAGACGTGTGTCCTCACTCTGCCACCACTGCTCCCATGAGCCATGCTTCTCGGGCTCCTTGTCGCACAGTTCCTTTGTGTTCGAGATATATCCGATTGGAGCATCGAACCACACATAGAGCACCTTGCCCTCGGCACCCTCAACGGGTACAGGAATACCCCAATCAAGGTCACGTGTCATGGCACGGGGCTGCAGGTCCATGTCGAGCCAGCTCTTGCACTGGCCGTAGACATTCGGGCGCCACTCCTTGTGGTTCTCAAGAATCCACTCCTTGAGCCACTGCTGGTACTCGTTGAGCGGCAGATACCAGTTCTTTGTCTCCTTGAGCACAGGAGCCTCGCCTGTCTCCTTTGAACGGGGATTGATGAGTTCTGTAGGCTCAAGCGCACGTCCGCATCCCTCCTCGCACTGGTTACCATAGGCCTGCTTGTGGCAGTAAGGGCACTCGCCCACAACATCGCGGTCGGTAAGGAACTTCTCGTTCTTCACGTCATAGAACTGCTTTGAAGTCTGCTCGACAAGCTTTCCGTCATCGTAGAGCTTGCGGAAGAACTCCGAAGCGAACTTGTGATGTGTCTCGGATGTTGTACGGCTGTAGACATCGAACGAGATTCCGAAGCCCTCAAAGCTCTCCTTGATGATGTTATGATAACGGTCTACCACATCCTGTGGGGTAATGCCCTCCTTACGGGCACGCTGTGTAACAGGCACACCGTGCTCGTCGCTACCGCCGATGAAGAGAACATCCTCGCCTTTAAGACGCAGATAACGCACATAAATGTCGGCAGGCACATAAACGCCTGCAAGGTGACCGATGTGTACCGGGCCATTTGCGTATGGCAGGGCCGATGTAACAAGGGTTCTTTTGAATTTCTTTTCCATTGTAGTTATGTTTTTTTGATTATTTGTTCATTAAAATTCCAGCAATAATATATCAGTTGACCCAACGCAACCTGTCATGCTGAGCATAGCGAAGCATCTCTGTTTAACCTGACTGAGATCCTTCACATCCGTTCAGGATGACAAATTCAATATGACAATTCTGTGTATAAAAATGATTTTAGTCAACACTTATATCACTTTATCCTTTGCCTTCGGGGCCACAATTTACAAAAGTAGTCATTTTATTTTAAATAACAGGCCTGCGCGAGAATAATAGTTGCAGCGAGGGTTTATTTGCCGTCAATTTACACATTAATGCCCTTGATTGGGCTACTGTCGGCAAAAAAGAGTATCTTCGCAGGATATGAAGAACATTAAGGCGAAAATAGTCGAATATTACCCGATGAGTGATGAGGCCCTTGAGGCTATGCTCGGGAGCATGACACCCATGCAGTGCCCAAAGAACACCATGCTGGTGCGTTCGGGTATCACCGACAGGAATGTCTACTTCATTGAAGAAGGCGTGACCCGTTCCATTTTCCACAAGGACGGCACAGACACCACCACATGGTTCAGCATGGAAGGTGACACCACCTTCGGGATGCACTCGCTCTATCACAGCGAGCCGTCGGTGGAGAGCGTAGAGACACTTACCGACTGCCTCATATACAAGATTCCCATTGAAAAGCTGAACTCCCTTTATGAGAAATATATTGACATTGCCAACTGGGGAAGAGTCATTCATCAGGAGTGCAATATACTGTTGAGCCACCTGTTTGTCGAGAGGTTGCAGCTGCCGCCAAAAGAGCGTTACCGCAAGTTCCTTGAGCACTACCCCGGGCTATTGAACAGGGTAAAGCTCAAGCATATTGCAGAGTTCCTTGGAATAAGTATATACACACTTAGCAGAATAAGACGGGAAAAGTGATTTTTTGCCTAAAAGCAAAAAAAACAACAATAATATCAACTACTTTTGCCATTCAATACGAGTTTCAGGAAAAACAGACACAAAAATGCAAAAAAACACATTTTCATCGGCAAATTTTGCCGACACAAAACCACACTACGAACTGCTTGACGGGTTGCGCGGTGTAGCGGCCATACTGGTACTTTTCTACCACATCTTCGAGGGGTTCTCATTTGCCGAAGTGACAAACGGTGCAGGAGACGGAATCATACGCACCCTTAACCACGGACACATTGCAGTGGACTTCTTCTTTATCCTTTCGGGCTTTGTAATAAGCTATGCCTACGATGACCGTTGGAACAAGATGAGTACCTGGCAGTTCTTCAAGCGCCGCCTCATCCGCCTGCATCCCATGCTAATTATGGGTGCAATAATCGGTTTTCTGGCATTCGCCTTTGTAGGGTTCGAGCGTTGGGACGGCAGCACAACGCCTACAGGATGGGTTATGACAGCACTGTTGCTTACTATGTTCATGATACCGGCAGTACCGGGGGTACCATACGAGGTACGCGGCAACGGCGAGATGTTCCCGCTCAACGGCCCGGGCTGGTCACTCTTCTTCGAGTACATAGGCAATATCCTCTATGCACTTTTCATACGCCGCATGTCGACAAAGATACTCGCAGCGTTCACAGTGCTCCTTGGCATAGCACACGCCTGGTTCTTCATCTGGAACGTATCGGGATATGACATGGTGGGTGTGGGCTGGACCATCGACGAGGTCAACTTCTGGGGCGGACTGGTGCGCATGCTTTTCCCGCTGAGTATGGGTATGCTGCTTGCACGTACCTTCAAGCCACGTAAGATAAAGGGCGCGTTCTACATTTGCAGCATTGCACTTGTTGTACTGTTCGCTGTGCCTTATATTGCATCAACAGGCAACATAAGCATGAACAGCCTGTATGAGTATGTATGCATCGCTGCACTGTTCCCGCTGATTGTGTGGATAGGCGCATGCGGCGAGGGCGGTACAGGATTCACAGCCAAAGCCAACAGGATTCTGGGCGATATCTCTTACCCCCTCTACATTGTACACTACCCCATAATGTACATTTTCTACGCATGGCTCATTGAGAAAGAGTTTTACACATTGCAGGATTGCGTGGGCGTAGCAGCTTTGGTTGTTATATCAAGCATTCTGCTCGCTTACCTGTGCCTCAAGCTCTACGACGAGCCTGTACGCCGCTGGCTCAGCAGGAAGTTCATAAAAAGATAATTGAAACAACCTCATAACAATGCAGGCACCCGTGTGAGTGCCTGCATTGTTATTTATAATTAAATTAATCTTTTATAGTAAAATTTTCCTTATCTTCGCGCCAAAATAGACAAAACCATGAAAATTGCACTTATAGGATACGGAAAGATGGGCAAGACCATAGAGAAGATTGCCCTTGAGAGAGGACACGAGATTGTATCAATCATCGACATTGACAACCGCGAGGATTTCGGCAGCGATGCATTCAAAAGTGCCGATGTAGCAATCGAGTTCACAGCACCGACAGTAGCCTTCGACAACTGCATGAAGGCCATGGATGCAGGAGTAAAGGTTGTCAGCGGCAGTACAGGCTGGTTCCAGCAGCACGAAGCGGAAATGCGCAGCAGATGCGAGAACGAGGGCAAGACTCTCTTCTGGAGCAGCAACTTCAGCCTTGGTGTAGCAATATTCTCGGCAGTGAACCGCTACCTTGCAAAGATTATGAACGGCTTCGGCAACTACAGCGTGCAGATGGAGGAGACACACCACATACACAAGCTCGACGCCCCCAGCGGCACAGCCATCACACTGGCCGAAGGCATCATTGCCAACATAGACCGCAAGGAGCGCTGGATAATGGGCGACCTCACCAATCCCGACGGCAGCGTGACCAAAGGCAACACACCCCAGGCCAACGAACTGAAGATTGACGCCATACGCCGCGATGAGGTTCCCGGCATACACAGCATCACCTACAATTCAGAGGCCGACACAATAACCATCACCCACGATGCACACAACCGCAGCGGCTTTGCCCTAGGCGCAGTGATTGCGGCAGAGTATGCAAAGGAGCACAGCGGCATGTTGGGGATGAAGGACCTTATCAATTTCTGATTTGATTACCAAACAAAAACAATAAATGATGGAATTCAATATATTCGGCCGCGAGGTAAAGCTCACTACCGCGTCACTTGTAAAGATGACCATAGCGCTTGTGCTCTACATTCTGTTCCTCTTTTGGGTAAAGAGCTGGCTTGGTATCATTGTCATACCGTTCATCATAGACAACTACACCACCCGTTTCATCCCTTGGGGCTGGTGGAAAAAGTCGGAGAACCAGACACTGAAGAAGGTTATGAGCTGGGTAGACGCCATAGTGTTCGCCCTTGTTGCGGTATACTTTGTACACATCTACTTTTTCCAGAACTATGTCATCCCCACATCATCGCTCGAGAAGAGCCTGCTCGTGGGCGACTACCTGTTCGTGAGCAAGGTGAACTACGGCCCGCGCAAGCCACAGACACCGCTGAGCCTGCCTCTGGTGCAGCACACCATGCCAATCTTCGGCTGCAAGAGCTACACCGACCTTATACAATGGGACTATGAGCGCGTACAGGGTCTTGAGGAGATTGAGAGAAACGACATTGTAGTGTTCAACTACCCGGCAGGAGACATTGCCACAACCAACCCCGGTGTAATAGACTTCCACGGACTCTGTTATGCCTACGGCAAGCAGGAGCTTGGAGAGCTATACCCCATAACCGACACAACCCCAGCCGAGGAGGCAAGAGAGATATACGGGAAATACTACAATGCGGGAAAGATGATTATCGAGGAGCACCCCATGGAGCTCGGCGAGATTCTTGACCGCCCTGTCGACCGCCGCGAGAACTATGTGAAACGTTGCATAGGCCTCCCAGGCAACACACTTGAGATTAAGGACAAGGTGGTTTACATTGACGGCGAGCCCCTTGCACAGCCCAAGAACGTACAGTTCAACTACAGCATAAAGTTCCGCCAGAGCATACCCGAGAAGCTGCGCCATGAGCTTGGCATAAGCAAGGAGGACCTACAGAATTTCCGTCTCTACGGCAATGGCGGAGGCTTTGGGGAACTTCCGTTGACATACGCCAACTATGAGGAGCTGAAGAACAACAGCAAGCTTGTAGAGAGCATCAGCATCGTCAACAGGGATGACACCGACGGCATCTATCCCCTCAACGGCAACACAGGATGGACACTCGACAACTACGGCCCCGTGTGGATTCCAAAAAGAGGCGAGAGCATTGAGCTGACACCGGAGAACATTGCCATATACGAGCGCCCCATAGTGGCATACGAGGGCAACACCCTCGATGTAAAGGACGACAAGATATTCATCAACGGCAAGGAGTGCAGCAGCTACACCTTCAGGATGGACTACTACTGGATGATGGGCGACAACCGTCACAACAGCGCCGACTCACGCTGCTGGGGCTTCGTGCCCGAGGACCACATTGTGGGCAAGGCACTCTTCGTATGGCTCTCGCTTGACAAGGACCGCGGACTGTTCGACGGCAAGATACGCTGGAACCGTATTTTCCGAAGTGTAAACAGTTTTGATTAATATAAGAAAACCGTGAAAATCATATCACACCCCTTATACCTTGCGCCCGTTCCGCTCTACACAAAGCTGTACAGCGGGACGGCGCTTGTCATTGATGCACAGTCACCGTTCGTCAAGCAGACATTCAGGAGCCGTGCCGTCATTGCCACCGAGAGCGGCACACAAAGCCTCAACATCCCCGTGGTACACGACGGCGGCAGGACCGCCATGCGCGACGTACGCATCAGCGAGCACGGCAACTGGCGTCACCAGCACTGGAACGCCTTAGTGAGCGCCTACCGCAAGAGCCCTTTCTTTGAGTACTATGCCGATGACTTCGCGCACTTCTACGAGGAGCGTGACGGTTTTCTGTTGGACTTCAACCTGCGCCTGCACAATGTGATATGCGAGCTGCTGGGACTGGAAAGGGAGGTAACCGTAATTACCGAGGGAAACATTGATACAGTGGACGCATGCGACCTGCGCCACATTGCAGAGCCAAAGGCTCTGAAAGCCCTCACAGAGCAACCGCAGCCATACTACCAGGTATTCGCCCGGCGCAACGGTTTCATCCCCAACCTGAGCGTTTTGGACCTGCTTTTCAACATGGGCCCCGAAGGACTCATAACATTAAGGGAGAGTTGTTTGTAACAATATAAAACAGCAAAGAAAGGAAATACTCGATGTATTTCCTTTCTTTGTAATAAGCAATTGGTTTCCTTACTTCTTATTATTAATCTTCAACTCAATAATAAAGGCTATAATCAACCCAAGACCACCGAACAGAAGCACACACGAACCGTATATAGCACTTTTTATCTGATGCGAACTCTCCACAAAGTCTGCGAAATTATAGTGAACGGCAAAGGCAACCAGTAAACCAATTCCAAGCCCCATAAACAGACAACCGAACTTCAATGCCGAAGAAGAGAGCTTAGGGATATATGTTGAGAAATCGATTTTTCCGCTCAAAATATCGGGGGTAAGTTTATCCCCAATCTTGTCAATTATTGTCAGGCGTTCCTTTTTACGCACAAAAAGTTCAAACAACTTATAAATACCCAAAGTGATAATACCAATAACGGCAGGAACCATAATAAAATCCATCATAATTATTTAAATTTAAAGGTTAACAATTCATTCCTTACACCCTTTAGACGCAACAATTCCCGAACGGTTACATTTTTCTTATATTTTTTTGGAAATTTTGTAACCGGAACGCCTTTTCTGCGTCTATTAGATAGATGAAGCACGACGATATACATATAATAAAGGAGATTCTCGGCGGAAAAAGCGAACAGTTCGAGCATATCCTCAACAGATACAGCGGGCAGGTATTCAACCTCATTGCCCATATTGTCCCGTGCAAGGAAGATGCAGAGGAACTGACACAGGATGTATTCATCAAGGTGTTCCGGCTACTATCCTCATTCAAGGAAGAGAGCAGTTTCTCGACCTGGATATACCGCATTGCAACCAATACCGCACTCTCGGCCGCACGCAAGAGAAAGCACGACACGCTTCACCTGGACGATGCCGCATATTCAAACATCCCGGACGATATTATCGACGAGGCGCTGGACAACGACAGTGAAGAACAGCTGCAAAGACTGTCCGATGCCATTGAGATGCTCAACGCCGATGAGCGTGCCTTGATAACCCTTTATTATATGAATGAGAAGCCTGTTGCCGAGGTGGCCTCGATACTGGGACTTACAGTAAGCAATGTGAAGATAAAGCTACTACGCACAAGGAAAAAGTTATACCTCATAATGAATGACTTATGAAACAGGAAGCAAAAGACCGAGGCTTGAAGAAGGCATTGGGCAGCAAAAACAGTGCACTGCCTTCAAATTTCACCTTCTGCACAATGCGGAAAGTTGAAGAGTATATACGCACAAGAGAAAAGAGAGCAGAGAAACAGATGTTCTACTCCATTGTTGCCGTATCGGCAGCCCTGTCTGCCGTTCTTGGGATTATTGTGGATCATTTCTACGGAGAAGAGCTGAAAAGGATGTTCTCGAACATTACAGACACGTTCCTGCAACTCGACATCTTTGCAACACCCTACATACTATTTGCAATAATACTCATTCTTCTTATCCTGTTCGACCATTGGATGAGAAGCAGCTATTACAAACAGCACAAAGAATGACAGCCCATATTACATTGAATCGGGCTCTTATGTTCTTGAGCTACATCTGTTTTATCCTAGTATCAATGTTGATGGTATCTTTTATTCGTTTGATTCTGTCAAATACGGTCTGACGTGGATAATCGGTTAAATTGACTATTTGTGGAGCAGACATACCAATCTTCAGAAGATAGCATACTCTTAATACAGGTTCACTAATTCTTTTGAATCTAGCTTGTACCTCATATGTAAATTCCGGATACAGCTTGTCTATAGCCCCAAGTAATTCTTTCCATTCCTCATCGTTAAGGCGATATTTGCCTTTAGAGGCTTTTTTCACTTTTTCTATAATATCATTGGCATTATTGGAAATATTACTCATTAATGTGAGTTTTGTCAACTCTCTATTCTGTGCAATCAGCATGCTGAAATCACTCTCAGCATCTTCCAGCTGTTTTGCAAGTCTGGATTTGGCTTTGCTTATTGATTCCAATTCTTTTTCTTTCTGAATAACACACTTCTTTTCTTTCTCAAGTTCTTCTTCCTTATCTTGTAGATAAAGTTTGATTTCTTTGATGTTATCATCCTTTTCAAGAATAGTATCGAGCAAATGCTTTTTCTGGATATAATGATAAACCGTGATGACAAATATTATAATGACGAATGTTGAGAATCCAAATAAAAGATAGAATCTATCATTTGCAGCTTTCTCATTAGTTACAATTTCCTCCTCTTTGTCACGTTGATACTGAAAGAAATTATTGGCATTCGTAGTATATTCAAAGTTTCTTTTATCAATTACTGCTTCATTGGCATCAATGAATTTGATTGCATATTCTGTGGCTCTGTCAAGCATCCCTTTTGAAGTATAATATCTTGTAAGCCATCGTGAGGCATCATATCTGGATTCTATGTTATCCGCGGTTCTATACAGTTCCGCCATAACTGTTGCTGCACTATCAACAGACACACAACGCTCATAATATATAGCCACATTCACTAAATAATTTGATGGCATCTCTTTATAGGGGTTATCCTTTAGCTTATGATAACATAAAGATGCTTCTTCTTTATACCCCAGTACAGCATAATCCCCCATAGCTTTTGCCAGTATATCGCAATTGTTGCCGGTTATTCTATCCAAACTTCTTAAAATGTGATCATAATATTTTACAGTATTGAGTGTGTCATTGACTTTAAAATAGCAACTTGCGACATTCGCATATGTTCTTTCATCTATTGTCCCGTTTGCTTCCGCTACATTCAATTGCTTGAGAGATGCATCAAGAGCCTCCGAGTAATTGAACATTTTATATAAATATGATAATTGGGAGTATGCGTTTTCCCACAATGCTATATCTACATATTCGTTTGTCTCTGCAATTCCTACAGATTTCAAGAAGTATGTTATAGCTTGAGGGTAATCATTAAGGTCGCGGTATACACTGCCCATATAATAATATGATTCTTGTATATCCTTTGCAGTACCATTCTTTTCAAAATAGTTGCATACCTCCTTAATAACTTCAGAAGAGGTGTGCGATATAAATGCTTTGTCACGTAGTCTGATGTCAAGTAATGATATTTTGTTTTGCACATAATCGGACCTGTCCTTTAATAATGGTCTTATAGAGTCCAACTGTTCCATTGCAATTAGGGGCAATGTGTCACCCATCGCTTTTATCTCGTCCAATCTGTTTATAAGTACATCTTTATTATGTATCGTGCATGACGTGATAAGCAAAACTACAATAATTGTAAATTTTAAAAAGTACTTCATATAATTTATGCTTTGTGTTGATGGAACAAAAGTAGCTCAAAGTAACGGGTTAAATATGGGTTTGTTGTCCGAACATGTCCGATATTGCATTTTTTTATTATTAATGCTTAAGAAACATTCGTGCCAACATATTGAAAATCTGCATATAAAAACAGAGACGGTGATTATTCTTAATTATTCGGGCAATGTCGGACACGATTTTCTTTGGGGCTAACTGATACAGCTCTACATTTGCAAAAAACAAAAAAGCAAAAAGTTATGGAGAATACTATTTATAAACACAGCATATGAGAAAGTTATTTGTAACATTTTTTATAACAGTCCAAACCTTGTCTTTTGCCAACAATCCGAAGGATACATTGTTTGTTACAGAACCTTTTGCTTTTGAAGTGAAGGGAGATCTAAAGCTGGAAGGGACTTTGACTCTACCGGAAAAGTTTACTGATTGTACTAAAATAGCAATACTTGCTGCTCCTCCTGTTCCGGCAGAAAAGGATTACGGAGGTCTGTTCCTAAGTTTGGCAGAACATCTTGGCAAACGTGGTATTGCCACATTGCGTTTCAACAACCGTGCATTTACGGATAGTACTTCGGCTGAAGCCAATGAAATGATTACGATGTATGATCATGCTGATGATTTACACAATGCTTTCTTGGCCATAAAGAAAAACAAACGTTTTTTGAATAATCCTATTGGCCTGATAGGGCATAGCGAAGGAGGAAGCAGTTCCATTATAGAAGCCTCACGTAATAAGGATATCAACTTCCTTATTACATTGTCAACCTGCGGTATTGATGGAGCTGATTTCTGTTATTGGCAAAGTACTCTGTATTTCAGCTATCCCAATATGTATCCAACCAATGTCAGGAATCATATTGTTAGGGATATCTACGAAAGAACACAGATTGTAAAATCATTGAATGACAGCGCAGAAATTAATGCCGCTTTAAGATGTCAAATAAAAGAGAGTGCTGTTCGTGCCGGAGTTGAATATACTGATGAACAGATTGAAAAGAACTTGAAACAATGGACAATACCGAGGATCATTGCTTTTATCAAATATACACCTGAAAAATACCTGTCCCAAATAAGTTGCCCTGTATTTGCAGCGCATGGAATGACGGATGGTAATTTGGAATGGAAAACGAACTTAGATGGTATTGAGCAAGCATTTATCAAAAGCGGTAAAAGCAATTATAGAATTGTCGCATTTCAAGATACAAACCACTCATACCAACATTCGCAGATGACTATACCATTTTTCATTTCATTAAGTCACAAAAAAGGACACAAACCTGTATTTATAGAGAAGAATTGGGATATGATTGCGGATTGGTTGATAAACAACTACTAAATATAAAAGGTCGCACGTTTGTGCGACCTTTTATATTTAAAGCAGGTTATTATTATCAGTCTTTCATCTTAGCCTTGATGAACTCACGGTTCAGGCGAGCGATGTTGCTGATTGAAACGCACTTTGGACACTCGGCCTCACAAGCACGGGTGTTGGTACAGTTACCGAAGCCCAGCTCGTCCATCTTGGCAACCATTGCCTTAACGCGCTTCTTGGCCTCAACCTTACCCTGTGGCAACAATGCGAACTGGCTGACTTTAGCCGATACGAACAACATTGCAGAACCGTTCTTACAAGCAGCTACACAAGCACCGCAACCGATACAAGCCGCTGCATCCATAGCCTCCTCGGCGATATCCTTGCCGATGGGGATTGCATTAGCGTCGGGCATACCACCGGTGTTGATGGATACGTAACCGCCTGCCTGCTGTATCTTGTCGAACGCTGTACGGTCGACCATAAGGTCACGGATTACAGGGAAGCCGGCAGAGCGCCATGGTTCAACAGTGATTGTGTCACCGTCCTTGAAACGGCGCATGTACAACTGGCAAGTTGTAGCACCTGTTGCAGGACCGTGGGGATGACCGTTCACGTAGAGTGAGCACATACCGCAGATACCCTCGCGGCAGTCGTGGTCGAACACGATTGGCTCCTTGTTCTCATTTACCAACTGCTCGTTAAGGATATCGAGCATCTCAAGGAATGATGTATCGCCAGGAATGTCTTTCATCTGATAGGTCTCGAATGCACCCTTAGCCTTAGGACCTCTCTGACGCCATACCTTCAATGTAAAACTTATATTTTTGTCCATTGTTTACAGATTTAAAGATAATTAGTTCTTGTAGTTACGCTGCTGTACCTTGATGTACTGATAGTTGAGGTCCTCTTTGATGAGTTCTGGCTCCTGACCCTGGCCGGTATACTTCCAGCAAGCTACGTAAGAGTAGTTCTCATCGTCGCGCTTAGCCTCACCTTCCTCGGTCTGGTGCTCCTCACGGAAGTGACCACCGCAAGACTCCTCACGGTTGAGGGCGTCGTATGCCATCAAGCGGCCGATCTCGATGAAGTCGAGCAGACGGAGAGCCTTCTCGAGCTCGATGTTGAGAGTGTCAGCCTCACCCGGGATACGGAGGTCGCTCCAGAAGATCTTCTCTACGCGGTCAATCTCCTTGAGAGCCTTCTCAAGAGACTCCTTGGTACGTGCCATACCGACATTGTCCCACATTACAAGACCCAACTCCTTGTGGATAGAGTCTACGCTGCGTGTACCCTTGATTGCCATGAGCTTTGCAATCTTCTCGTTGACAGCCTTCTCGGCAGCAACGAACTCAGGAGCATCAGTGCTGAAGCGTGGAACCTGGATCTGGTCGGCAAGATAGTTCTGGATTGTGTAAGGAAGCACGAAGTAACCGTCGGCAAGACCCTGCATGAGGGCAGAAGCACCGAGGCGGTTTGCACCGTGGTCACTGAAGTTAGCCTCACCGATAGCGAACAGGCCAGGGATTGATGTCTGGAGCTCGTAGTCAACCCAGATACCACCCATTGTGTAGTGGATAGCGGGGAAGATCATCATTGGCTCCTTGTATGGGTTTGTATCGGCAATCTCCTCGTACATGTCGAAGAGGTTACCGTAGCGCTGACGTACTACATCCTCACCAAGACGCTGGATAGCATACTTGAAGTCGAGGAACACGGCAAGACCTGTGTTGTTCACGCCGAAGCCCTTGTCACAACGCTCTTTTGCAGCGCGTGAAGCAACGTCACGTGGAACGAGGTTACCGAACGCAGGATAACGGCGCTCGAGGTAGAAGTCACGGTCCTCGTCGGGAATATCGTTAGGATGCTTCTTTCCTGCCTGGAGAGCCTTTGCATCCTCGAGTTTCTTTGGAACCCAGATGCGTCCGTCATTACGGAGAGACTCAGACATAAGAGTAAGCTTAGACTGCTTGTCACCGTGAACAGGAATACATGTCGGGTGAATCTGTGCGTAGCATGGGTTAGCGAACCAAGCACCCTTGCGGTAGCATTGCAGAGCTGCAGAACCGTTGCTGCCCATAGCATTTGTAGAAAGGAAGTAGGTGTTACCGTAACCACCGGTACCTATAACCACAGCGTGAGCCGAGAAGCGCTCTACCTTACCTGTAACAAGGTTACGTGCGATGATACCGCGTGCACGGCCGTCGATAACTACAACGTCGAGCATCTCGTAACGTGTGTACAGCTTTACAGTACCCTGGTTAACCTGGTAGTTGAGTGCAGAGTAAGCACCGAGAAGGAGCTGCTGACCGGTCTGGCCGCGGGCATAGAATGTACGCGATACCTGAGCACCACCGAATGAACGGTTGGCAAGCAGACCGCCGTACTCACGTGCGAAAGGAACACACTGTGCCACGCACTGGTCGATGATAGCACCTGAAACCTCGGCAAGACGGTGAACGTTGGCCTCACGTGCACGGTAGTCACCACCCTTGATTGTATCGTAGAAGAGACGGTAAACAGAGTCACCATCGTTCTGATAGTTCTTTGCAGCATTGATACCACCCTGTGCTGCGATAGAGTGAGCACGGCGTGGAGAATCCTGGATACAGAAATTAAGCACGTTGAAACCCATAGCACCGAGTGATGCGGCAGCAGAAGCACCTGCAAGACCTGTACCTACAACGATGATATCCAACTTACGCTTGTTGGCAGGGTTCACCAATTTCTGATGCGCCTTATAGTTAGTCCATTTTTCAGCCAATGGGCCTTCGGGAATTTTAGAATCCACTTTTACTGAACTTATTTTAGCCATAATATATGATTTTATAATTTACGAAAAATTGATATTAGCAGCAAGCTGCACCCGCCAAAGTAATCTTACCAAGAGCGCCCAAGCCGAAGAAACCGGCTACAACAACTACCAAGAAACCAAGGATAATGATTGTTGCCAACACATTGCTGATAGTCTTCCAACGGCAGATCCATACGTTGTTGTTTGCACCGAGAGTCTGCATTGCACTCCAGATACCGTGAGTGAGGTGGAACCAGAGGGCAGCCAACCAAACCACATAGAGAGCTGCATAAACAGGGCAGCTGAATGTGCTTGCAATGTAGTATGAGCCATTGGCAACATTCTCCATTGTAACAGCGTCAACGTGCATGCCCATCATGTGCAATACCTCGGGCAACTGCATCTTAGCCCAGAAGTTGAAGAGGTGAAGACCGATACCAAGAATAACGATGATACCCAGAACAAGCATGTTCTGAGAAGCCCATGTCACGTTCTTAGGTCTCTCGGAAACAGCATAGCGCTGTGAACCGCGGGCCTTTCTGTTCTGCAATGTAAGGATGAAAGCATAGACAAAGTGCAGCACAACAAGAGCAGCAAGACCTGCTGTTCCCACCAATGCATACCAGTTAGCTCCCAAGAACTCACAAATAGCGTTGTAACCATCGGTGCTGATGATAGCAACCAAGTTCATTGACATGTGGAAAAGAAGGAAGAGCACCAGGGCTGCACCTGTAACACTCATTACTACCTTTCTTCCCACAGAAGATTTAAATAACCACATAATGAATTGATATTAAATTAAAATAAATAAATAGTTCGTTCAAAAAATGGCCTATGCACACTATTGTATATAACAAACCGGTGCATACAAGTGAAATGCAAAAACCATCTTTTGCATTCCGCAACGGATGATGCCCAATTATGCACATAACCCAATTTGTCACAAAAATAAACCTTTTTTTATAAAAAACACAAAAAGGCAAAATAATTTTAGGTTTTATCGCTGTTTTACCGTTTTTACATTGTTCTTATAACAAAGCCAGGCAGGGTTTGTGTCGGTGCAAAATCCCATAAAGATTAAAGCGCATATGTGATCACGGAAAAGATTATTGTAAAAAACTTTGCATTAAAAGAGTCATTTGCTACATTTGCAGTAATTAGGTGTAGAACGGCCCTGACAGATTTGCTGCCCCGTTTGTATGGGCAGTACCGTTGTGACCGCCCTAAACAGCAGCGGACATTGTCATCCCGAGCGAGCAAAGCGACGAAATCCGCAGGGTTCGACAATACTGCGATTAAGCAAGCGAGATACAAGTTTACTTTAATCTCACTGCGAGCGAAAGCAGGTTCAACGAAGTTAATGCCGACAGCGAATGGTCGCACGTAGCATGGGCAATGCTCATGCCGTGCGGGTCGCGAAAAGGCGGCATTGTCAAAGGATCTCTCAAAAACAGCGAATAGAGATTTTTTCGGGCAAAGCCCTCAACAACACGTCTTCCTGCGGTCGAAATGACAAAAGATACGAAGTTGCAGAGATGATTTCGTGTTGTATGAATGAACAATACAGGCTTGTAAAATCAGCAATAAATAATATATGAAAGTTCTGCTTATTAACGGTAGCCCGCGCAAGGCGGGAAATACATTCCGTGCTTTGACGGAGGTTGCGAATACTCTTGAGTCGTTGGGCGTTGAGAGTGAGATTGTACACATAGGGCCTGTGGCGGTGCAGGGTTGTATTGCCTGCTTCCGTTGCAAGGGCTTGGGAAGGTGTATCTTCAATGATACCCCATACGTTACTGTCCGTGAGAAGATTGAGAGTGCCGATGGCTTGATTGTAGGCTCTCCGGTGTACTATGCAGGTCCTAACGGATCGCTCTGTGCGTTGCTTGACAGGCTTTTCTTCTCGAGCAAGCAACATCTGCAGTATAAGCCGGCTGCGGCTGTTGCGGTGTGCCGCAGGGGTGGTGCGAGTGCAACCTTTGACCGCCTGAACAAATATTTTACCATAAGCAATATGCCTGTTGTCCCGTCACAGTACTGGAACAGCGTGCATGGCCTTATGCCTGGCGACGTGGAGCAGGATGCCGAGGGCTTGCAGACAATGCGCACGCTTGCACGTAATATGGCATGGATGCTCAAGGCCCTTAATGCGGATGGGGTGGAGCGCCCTGAACGTGAAGAGCCTATCTCGACAAACTTTATAAGATAAGAATAAAACAATCCCGATGCCTTGCATCGGGATTGTTTTATTCTTATTAATTGACTTCGGCAATTACTTGAGAGCGAAGATCTCCTCCTCACCTGCAACGCAAGAGAAGATTTTGTCCTCACGAAGCAACCAACCCAAACCAAGGTAGAGCTCCTTCTCCTTCAACTTAGCCTTTGTCTTAATCTCTTTCAATGTGAGACCCTCTGTCTCGTTCAACGCAGTCCAGATACGGCCTGCAAATGCACCAGCATTCTCAATCATAATTTCTTGATATTTTAATTCAACATTAATATAGCCCAAAGCTATGAGTGACGAAAAACATTGGTTTATAATGTGTTATATTCAAATAACCATTATGTTTGACCTTGTTTTTCTGATTTCGGGTGCAAAAGTACAACAAAAAATTAACCTGACAAACAAAAATACGTGATTTTCAATAATTTTCGCTGTTTTTAGTCTAAAACCCACAATAATCTACCACTCTGTAGAAAAATACAACACATATTGTATTACAATATTTTAAGAACAGACTTTGTTCATCTACTGTTCTTGTGCGAACAAAAAAGAGAGACGGAAACCTCTCCGTCTCTCTTGCAATATAATCCGTGTCAAATCACTTGCTCTCAAGATACTCTCCAAAGATACGTGCTGCCTCTTCTACCATTTTCACGCAAGGGCGTTTCTTGTAGTACTCGGCAGTGCGTGCCTCTGGGGTTGCCGGTGTGGGAGCGTTCTTTGCAAGGCCTAACAGCTCGGCGCAGATGAGCGAGCCGTTACGCTTGCGGAACTCCTCGGCGAACTCCTGTACCATCTTGTAGTTTGCCTCCTTGCCTTCGCGGTTCTTGCCCTCGGTGCATCCGCTCTCAAGGCCGGCAAGCAGAAACAGTCCGCAGGCTGCGCCACAGGTCTGGCGCATGCGGCCTATGCCTCCGCCGAAAGATGCCGACATCTTGAGTGCCTGCTCCTGGGTGAAGCCGTAGAGGTCGGCGTATGCTGCCACAACCGACTGGCTGCAGTTGTAGCCCTCTTTGAACAGCGATACGGCTTTTTCTATTCTCTCTTCCATGATTATAAGATTTTATATACTGTTTAAATTTATGTCCTTGAAACTTTTAAGTAATAATATAGATGTTGTCCAAAACGTATCATGTCATTCTATATTTGCACTGTCATTGACTCGTTTTGCTTTTCGCAACCCAAACGGCATAACCTAAACTCCTCCTCTGCCTGAGGGGAGGTGCCAGTTTACTGGCGGAGGGGTGGGAGTGCTACGTTTGACCTGTTGCTGCAAAACTCGTCGATAACAAAACAAAAGAGCATTGGTTCGTTCATTGTTACACTAATGAACTCACCGATAACAAAACGTTGTTTTGTCATTCTGGGTGCAACGAAGAATCTCCTTTTTCGCAGTTGTTTTAGATGCTTTGCTCGCTCGGGATGACATTGTTCGCGTACTTGTCATTTCATAGAGTTGTCATTCTGTATTTGCACTGCCATTGACTCGTTTTGCTTTTAGTGCACCGCAGGGCATCACTTTTAGCGATGCAGCCTGCGACGTTCACTGCAAAACTCGTCAATAACAAAACGTTGTTTTGTCATTCTGAACGAATGTGAAGAATCTCTTATTCGCGGTGTTTTAAGATGCTTCGCTTCGCTCCAGCATGAAAGGCTTGCGGTTGTATAATAGTTCCCTCTCTTTTGGAGAGGGTTAGGGTGAGGCCTATATCTTACTCTCGACAACGGCAAGAATCTCCTTCTCGGCCTGCTGTGCAAGTGCCTGAATCTCCTCGGCCTCCTTAACAAGCCTGTCAGCGGTCTCTCGGTCCTTGAGTCCGGCAGCGTTAATCTTGACGTTGAGACATGCACCCATCACTGCCGAGCGTGCGGCCAATGCGCCCACTCCTGCGTCCGATACTGAATTCGGGTTGCCCTCCTCGGCCATGGCGCGTACAACGTCAAAAGCTTTATAGGCGGCCTTCATCGTGCGCAAGGGAACCTCTGTTGCATATAGTGTCGCAACCTGCATTGCTGCTGCACGTGCCGCCTTCTCCTCGGGGGTGTTCTTTGGCATTGCGAATACATCCATAATCTTGTTGAAGGCGGCAGTATCCTCGTCGACAAGTGCAAGCAGCTCGTTCATTACCTGCATGCCGTTCTCGGCCCAGCCCGAGAAGTACTCCCAGCGGTCGTCCCATCCGGCTTTGTGCGATGAGAGGTTGGCAACCATTGTTCCCAGTGCCGCTGCAAGGGCACCCATATATGCCGATATTGAGCCTCCGCCCGGTGCAGGTGACTCACTTGCAGTTTCCTCGGCAAAAGCCTTACAGGTCATGTCAACGAGCTTATTCACGCTCTTCTGCTCATCGGCCTCAAGCATATACTCTATGACCTTCTCCTCGGGCTTGAACTCCTTGAGTGTAGAAAGGCCCATTGTCTCAATAGCTATGCGTACAAGCTCTCTCTCGGGCACGCCTGTCGAGCGGTGCTGTTTGCGCAGGAAATAACGGCCTGCGTCAACAAGAACCTTCTTCGGTACCAGGCCCACAATCTCTGTTCCTGTCACGCGCACGCCGCGTGCATCTGCCGCACGGCACACCTCGTCAAAGGCAACATGCAACGGGGTGACAGAGAGGTCGGTCATGTTCATAGATACCTGCGCAATGCCATATTCATCAATGAACCAACCGATGGCCTTGCATGCCTTCAGGGTGCCTGGCTTCATTACAGGCTCGCCGTTCTCGTCCTTTATTATCTTGCCCACTATTGGGTTACCCTCGCGCATGGGACGCCCCTTCTCGCGCACGTCGAATGCTATGGCATTAGCGCGGCGGGTGGATGTGGTGTTCAGGTTATAGTTTACCGCTACAAGGAAGTCACGCGCTCCCACTGCTGTCGCTCCTGTGCGTGCGATGCCTTCGTCAAAGGCGCGTGCGCCAAAGTCGGGCTGCTCTTCGGTGCTTGTCATCCTCTCGGGCAATGCCTCATACTCTCCCTTGCGGCATACGGCAAGGTTGCGGCGCTCGGGCTTGAAGGCTGCAGCCTCGTAGCAGTATGTTGGCACGCCCAACTCGTCTGCTATTCGTTTGGCAAGGCCTCGTGCAAGCTCGGCGCACTCCTCCATGGTGATGCCCGATACAGGAATGAGCGGGCACACGTCACAGGCACCCATACGTGGGTGAGCACCCTTGTGCTGGCGCATGTCAATGAGCTCAGTGGCACGCTTGATTGATGACACTGCTGCATTCATTACAGCCTCGGGTTCTCCAACAAAGGTTACTACAGTACGGTTTGTTGCTTCTCCCGGGTCCACATCCAATAGCTTTACACCCTTGACACTCTCGATGGCATCTGTTATCTGCTTGATTGTTTCTGCATTACGGCCCTCGGAAAAGTTGGGCACGCACTCAATGATTCTCTTCTGCATATTATTTTAATGTCAATATATGTACTTTTTGTTGTTACATTTCTTTGTACTTGTCATTCTGAACGAATGTGAAGAATCTCTTATTCGCGTTTTTTTGAGATTCTTTGACAATGCCGCCTTTTCGCTACCCGCACGGCATGAGCATTGCCCATGCTACGTGCGACCATTCGCTGTCGGCATTAACTTCGTTGAACCTGCTTTCGCTCGCAGTGAGATTAAAGTAAACTTGTATCTCGCTTGCTTAATCGCAGCATTGTCGAACCCTCCGGATTTCGTCGCTACGCTCTGTCGGGATGACAAGTTCGCAGTTTTTGAGATCCCTCCCTGCGGTTCGGGATGACAATGCTGGCGGTTTTTACAGATCCTTTCAGTCGTCATAATGACAATGCTTGCGCAAGTTCACGCTCTATGACAAATGTAGGGATATTTTTCGTAAAAGCATTGTCAAGGTGTATATTTTTTGCATATAAAAAAGGAGGGTGGCGAATGCCACCCTCCTTGAAAGGTTATAGTATGAAAATTACTTAACCATAATCTTCTTACCGTTTACAATGTAGATACCGGGCTTTGTGATATTCTCGATCTTGCGACCTGTGATATCGTAGATACCCTTGACTGCATCGTCAGCAGCGTCAACGCTTGTGATACCCTCTGGGAGTTCATACTCCTCGAGTGTCCAAGTAGCTGCGATAGCAGCATCCTTAGCATCGCAGAATGGATATTCAATGCCGTTTACGTTCTCTACCTTGAAGTAGCCGTTAGCGTTTGTCATGATGAAGTCTGTCTCGTTGACGAACTCGAAGCCAAGAGCTGTCTTCTCGTTGTCGCAAGCGTCAACATTCCATGCGCGGCAAACGATGTAGTAACCCTCAACTGTAGCGAGGTAGTACTGACCGTCACCTGCATCCTCAACCTTGAATACCTGCTTAGAGTCAACAGCCTCGTCAGCAACCATTACTGAACCTACAGGACCACCTGTGTTGACAGCATTGTACTCACCAACGTGGAGATACTTGCCTGTCTCTACATGCTTAACGCGGTATGTCTTGTTAAGGTCAATCTCCGGTTTAGCAGCCTCTACAGTGAATGTACAAGAGTAAGCGCTGGAAACGCCATTATCCTGACGTTTTACAAGACCCTCAGGGAATGTGAGTGTGTACTCACCTGCCTCTGTGATAGCCTCTACCAATGTCAATGTAACAACATTGTACTCAACATCAGCCTCCCAAGCGAATACCTCGGAAACAACATTGCCGTTCTCGTCAGTAATTGTGAACTTGCCTGTAGCATTTGGAAGAACCACATTCTCGTTGAACTCGATTGTGATAACCTCGAGAGCCTCGACAGCCTCACCAGGAGTAACAGAAACAACTTCCAATGGCTGAACAACCTTGAATGTGAATATATCACCTGCATACTCCTCATCATGAATGCTTGTTACAACACCTGCAGGGAATGTGATAGTGTATTCACCATCAGCAACGATTGCGCTCTCAAGCTTAAGAGTAATCTTGTTGCTCTCAACTACAGCCTGGCTTGTCCAGATTGTACCAACAACGTTGTTACCCTTCTTAACCTTGATGAACTGAACGCCTGCATCTGTACCTGTGCCAGTGCCAGTACCAGTACCAGTGCCTGTACCTGTACCTGTACCAGTACCTGTGCCAGTGCCAGTGCCTGTACCAGTACCAGTACCAGTGCCTGTACCTGATGTACCCCAATCCACAACAATATCCTTGTTGAATTCGATTGTGATAACCTCAAGAGACTCTACTGTCTCATCAGGAGTAACAGCAACAAGCTTCAAAGGAACGAAAGCAGCCTCGTTTGCAGCCTCAAGAGCAGCTGCGGCAGCAAGGAGCTCTTCAGTTGTGTAGTCTGCGTTCTCTGCGTGTGCAGCAAATATGTTGTTAAGAGCTACAACAGCCTTTGCAACCTCTGCATATGTCTTGTCAACAGAAATCTCGCTTGTGATGATGTCGAACTCTGACATGTGCCAGTAGGTACGCTCTGCTGTAACATTGAAGCGGAGGTAACGGTATGCTGTCTCTGAAGAGATGATGTCAGACTTCCAAGACTTGTTACCTGCCTGTGGCAGACCGCTTGTAATGTTGGCAACCTCTGTATAGTTCTCACCGTCATTGCTACCCATGATCTGGATTGCATCGGGGAAGTCGTTGACACCAGCGAATACGCGTGTGTGGTAGCTGAATGAGAACTCAGCAAGCTCGTTGCCCGCGCCAAGGTCAACCTCAATGTAGTGTGTATCCTCCGGAACAGGATTGCTCCACTGTGTGTGGAAGAAGTTTCCGTCTTCAATAACACCGTCAACAAGTTGCTCGATAGGACCCTCATTTGGCTCCGGATGGTTGCTCCACAAGTAGTATGGTGCTGTAGCGTTGCTTGTCTGCAGTGCAACCTCGTTCTCAACAACAGAGAGAGCTGCATCTGCGAGGATAGCATCTGCCTTAGCGTATGCTGCATCGAATGCTGCGCGTGCTGCAGCAAGAGCCTCAGCCTTAGCAACGAAGTAAGCATCCATTGAAGCAAGGAGTTCATCAGCATTGAACTCGCCAACCTCTGTCAAGAGTACGCGGTTACCGTCATCGTCATACTCCCAGTTAGCAACTGTACCGTATGTATAGCCGCCTGAGAAGTTCAGTTTGTTGGTACCGTTGAGCAGGATGTTCTTGTAGCCCTCAACGTCAGAGTCAACTACAGTAACGATACCTTCTGGGTTCTCGGTAAGCTTGATGTACTGGCCATCCTTAACAGCGAAACGCTGAGCGCCTACAGCATAGAGGTATGTAGCACCCTCGTACTCAACTAATGCGAACTGCTGTGCAGGGTCATTTACATCTGCAGCAATGTCTTTGTGGTGATAGTTACCGTATGTAGCACCGCAGTGTGAAAGGTAACCCTCCTCTGCTGATGCGTAAAGCGCACCACGGTTTGTGTCCCTTGCAGTAATGTGGTATATCTTTGCCATTACAGGAAGACCGTTCTTGATCTCCTCAATAGCAGCCTTGATAGCCTCTGTTGCTGCAACGAGCTGGTCTTTGCCATACTCGGTGTTCTCTGCGAGCTGACCTGCGAGAACCTCAAGAGCAGAAACCTCTACTACAACGCCTGCATACTTCTCGGCGATAGTTGCGGTAATGCTTGAGATGCCGAACTCTGCCAAGTGGAAGTAAGGAACAGTTGCATTGCCTCTGCTTGTAGAGTTCACCTGATAACGGATATATCTGTATGCGTTACCGTTACCCAATACAGGAGAAGTGTAAGACTTAGAGTTACCAACAGGGAGACCCTCGCTGATTGTAGCGATCTCTGTGTACTCGCTCTTGTCGTTGCTACCCAAAAGTGTGATGCTTGTCGGGAAGTCTGTGTTACCGTTGTGGCGTGTAACGTAATTGATGCAGAATTCAGCAAGTTCGTTGCCCTCGCCGAGATCTACCTCCAAGTAATCCTTTGTTCCATCGGTTGCGTAGTTGCCCCAATCGGTGTGGAAGAATGTATTGATGTCACCGTCTACAAGGTAAGCGATAACACCCTCCTCGCCGTAAGCGTATGTGTTTGCCCATACATAACCGGCAGCATTCTCGTCAGTTGTCTGCAAAGCGACAGCCTCTGTAGTTGTCTGAAGGTTAGCCTCTGCAAGGATAGCCTGTGCCTCTGCGTATGCTGCGTCGAATGCGTCGCGTGCAGCCTGGAGCTCTGCAATCATAGCGTCAACGTCAACCTCTGAGAATACCCATGTTGTACCGTGCCAGTCACTTGCGCTTGGGTTCCATGAACCAACACCTGTGTTGTAGTTGTTTGCATCAACGCAGCTACCACTGCTGATTGGGTTTGTAGAAGAGATAGCATAACCCTCCTCGTTTACACCGTTAGGAAGAACATACCATACTGCTGGAGTGTCAGACATAGTTCTGTCAGCACCCAGAGTCTGCTCTGTAGTGTAGTTGTGGAAGTAAACACCGCCGTTGTTGTCAGCCTTTGTGAAGTACCAGTAGCTTGCGAATGTCTCAGCAACGTGCTGAACACCGGCGCCTTCACCTACAGAAGAGAGGTAACCGCCACGGTTGAAGCTTGCTATCTTGTAGTAGTAACGGGTTTCGTCGGTAGAAACCTTGACAAGTGGCTCAACACCACCCTCGATTGTCCAGCTGAACTCGGCAGCCTCGCACTCCTTGCCGTCGTCGGTCTTCAAACTACCTGCAGGGATTGTAAGAGTGTAAGTACCGGCCTCTGTTATTGCAGGGTTAACCATGATAAGGATAGTCTCATAGTCGTAGAGCCATTCAATATTCATTGTGAACTCATCACCTGCCTCATTGGTAAGTGTCCAACCTGTCGGGAGGTTTGCAAGGGCAGGACCCTGGCCAGCCTCAACGCGGATACCCTTGATCTCTGTAACGTCACCCTCGACTGTTGGGAAGAGGTCTGCTGTAACAGCAAATGTCTCAACAGATGGCTCCGGCTCGGTAGCTGCGAATACGTTTGCAATCTCCTCGGCTGTGAGTGCACCGTTGTAAACCTCAACGCCTGTAACAGCGCCAGTGAATGCCTCGAAAGCGCCTTCAGCTGTCATGCCACCACCGATGTAGATGTTTGCATCAGCGTAGTCGGCCTTTACCATCTGTGGAGTAGCAATCTCGTAGCCAGCCATGAAACCGTCGGCATGAGCGTTGTTCCACTCTCTTGCGAGTGTACCATCTACGTAAAGCTGGCAAAGGTTGTTTGTGGGGCTGATTACGTAAACCAGCACAACACCCTCTGTAGCTGCAGGAACATCACCTGCTGTGAAACGGTCGCCTGCCTTGCAAGAAGCCAGGTAGCCGGTGTTTGCGTTGTTTGTTCCGTAAGCAACGTAAGCAGAGTTCATACCCATAGCGCCTGTATTTGCAGCCTGTGTGGGGTCTGATGTGCAGAAAAGTGCGCAACGGCCGCTCATAGCAGCAGGAGTGTTTATCTTAACTGCAACTGTCAGGTCTGACAAAGCAAATACCTTAGCGGCATCCTCGTCAGAGAGCTGATAAGGAGCCTCGCCAATCTGCTCGGCTGTCAAGTTCAATACAAGAGCGCCCTCTGCAGGAACCTCTGGCTCCGGCTCAACAGTAGCAGACTCAACAGCGTATACGTAGTGGATTGTCCATCCGCCCTTACCGCTGTTATAGACAGGAGTACCTGCCTCGCCGTTCTGAACGTTAATCCAGTTGCCTGCAGCAGAGTTCATGAAACGTACAAGCAGTGCCTCGTCGTCAATGTAGGCCTGAGAGTCACCGTCGCCGTTGAACTCGCCGTTGGCAGTTGTTGGGTTAGCGGCTGTGAATACTGCGGCACCGTCAACAGTACCGAAATCCTTTGGTGATGTAGCCTGCATGTAAGTGCCATCGGGCTTCATCAGATAATAAGAGCCTGCAACTCCTTCCTCAACAGGCTGCCATACGAATACAGCTGCATCGCTGAAATCAGCTGCGCTGTAAGGTGCGGCACCTGTATTGCCAACAAAGTAGTAATTGTTGGTAGCCGACAGGTTCTTAATGGCGATGAGAGTCGATGCGGTCTTTGCATTCAACTCGTCAGAACTCAATCTTGTCTCGGTGAGACTGTAGTCCTGCGCCATCGCTGTTCCCAAGAAAAGGAACATCGACATTAAGAAAAGTGTAAACTTTTTCATAAATGTTGGTTTTGGTTAATAAATAAAATTAGTTAATTAAAAAAATGCGTCATAATGTAAGGTAAAAAAAACTTTACCTTACTTTTTGTCAATTATTAGCGCTAATGCCTTGTGAGGCAATATGCTCCAATCGTACAAAAGTACTTAATTTTGAGTTCAAAACAAGGAAAATATATATTTTTTTTAAAAATAACGTGAAAAATGGGTTATGGGTTAAGGGTAAGAGGTTATGGGTTGTGGGGCTCTCATTTTCCGTTTGAAAAGCGCCGCTAAAGATCTAAGGACTTTAATGGACACAAAGGGCCTTGTAACTTTGCTGTCCCCTTGCTCGTTGGAAATCCTTTTAACAATTATTCTGAATAATTTTATTGCATTAAATTTGTATTTATATGCATTTTTGATAATTTTGCCTTTTTTATGGGAATTTTGATAAAAACGTAATATAAAAGTACAACTATGAAGAAAAATCTATTGTTCGCACTTGTGGCATTTTTTGCCGTTATCGGTTCTGCAACAGCACAGCAGAAGACTACTTTGAGTGCTCAGGTTTATGGTTATCAAAAGGATATGGTCTACTTTGACTGCATCCAGACGCCGCTCATTGCGGCAGAGTTCCACACAAATCCCGGCGAGGAGCATCTGTACAGCTTTGAGTGCGATGGTCTTGTGTGTCTCACCATCAATGGCCGTGTGAATGTCTATCTGCAGCCGGGCGATAGCCTGCACGTCGATGTCAACTACGACGGCAAGAATGCGAAGGTGGAGTACAGCGGTTCGGAGCGCGCGGTAAAGAACAACCGTCTTATGAGAAGCATCGAAAATGTAAAGCGCACTATGCGTTACAAGAGCCAGTTGCTTGGATGCATCGCTCTTGATGTAAAGCCCAAAAAGCGTATCGACGACTCACGTGCCTTGCTCGACAAGGTTACAGCCCTTATAGAGAAGAGCGCTGCAAGCCCCGAAATGAAGAATTACGCCACAGCACTGGTCGACTTCGATGTATATATGTCATATATGGAGTATCCTGTGATGTACGCAAGTACCCGTGGCCTGGCTGTTGCCGAGCAGGAGATTGGTGACTACTGGAACATTATGGACGGCTATGTTACAAGAACCGATGCGGAGTCAATGAACTGCCCCGAGTATGCGAGCCTGCTTATGCGTTACTCTTTCTTCATGAACGAGAAGGCTGCCAATGAAAACGGAAAGGAGTATGAAATGCCTAAGGTTATGGAGGATATGTATAAGGAGTTCGCAACGTTCTACACAGGCGAGCAGCGCGACTTTGTGCTCTACACTCTGTTGCGTAACTTCATAATGAACGGTCAGGAGATTGAGAGAGCCGATGTTCTTTATAAGGATTATATTGAAAAGTATAACAGCAATACTTTCTATAAGGGAATCCTTGAAATGCTTCTGCAATAATAATCTCTAAAAAACCGCCAGCATTGTCATCCCGACAGAGCGAAGCGACGAGGGATCTCTAAAACAACAGCGGAAAAGGAGATTCTACAATGCTATGAAAGGCAATGACAATATTGCAAACTAACATTAATTTAGTCCAAAAACTAACTGACAATAATATGAGAAAAACTATTTCTGATTTCAGGTTTTTCTTCAAATTGCTTGTGGTTGCCATTGTGCTTGTGTGCAGCAATGCTGCCGTGCATGCGCAGTCGGCCGCTTCATGGAAAGAAAAGCCTGTAACCCTGAGGGTCAGCAACCAGCCTCTGGGTAAGGTCCTTGAGATGGTTGCCGAGGCCGCCAATGCCAAGATTTCATTGCAGGAGGTCTCGCTGTGGAACATAAACAAGCCTACAAGTCTTGTCGTTAAGGACAAACCGCTGGACAAGGTGCTGGGCGACCTCATCGGTGACCAGGATGTGGTTATACGTTACGAGGGGGAGAACCTGATTGTGGTTGAACCCGACAAACAGCAGGAGAAGGACAAGCAACTGCTCACAGTGTCGGGTGTGGTACTGGACAATGACACCAAGGAGCCGCTTATAGGTGCCACGGTGCTCATTACGGACGGAACCGGCAAGAGTGACGGTGCCCGTGGCGGTATGACTGACATTGACGGAAAGTTCAGCCTGCGCCTCCACAAGAACGAGTCAATCAATGTCTCTTATGTGGGCTACACTGCTCAGTCAAAGCAGATACAGAGGAATGAACCTAATATTGTCATTGAACTGAAGCCGAGCATCGAACTCGATGATGTTGTGGTGACCGGTATCAGCCGCCGAAGCAAGAACAGCTTTACCGGTAACTATGTTGAGGTAAAGGGTGACGACCTGCGCAAGATGAGCCCGACAAACATCCTCAAGGGCTTGCAGTTCTTTGACCCCAGCTTCAAGATTATCGAGAACAACAGGAGCGGTTCTGACCCCAATGCCGAGCCAGACTTCCAGATCCGTGGAGACCAGTCGCTCGGTTCAAAGTCAATGAACAGCATGGACCTTATGCTCGACAATGTATCGAGCCGTCCTAACACTCCGCTCTTTGTGCTTGACGGTTTCACCGTGCCATTGAGCAGAATCCTTGACCTCGACCCTGAGCGTGTGGAGAGCATCACGATACTCAAGGATGCGGCGGCAACATCGGTGTACGGTTCACGTGCTGCCAACGGTGTTGTAGTAGTGGAGACAAAGGTGGCTCCCGACGGTGCCCTCTCTGTTTCGTACAACGGAACAATGACAGTGCAGGCTCCCGACCTCACCGACTATAATATGATGGATGCGTCGACAAAGCTCGAAACCGAGTGGAGAGCGGGCCTTTACAACCCCAACAATGCCGCGCACATGAACCTTTATAATAAGTACAGGCGCAATGTGCTGGGCGGTGTGAATACCTATTGGCTGTCGAAGCCTTTGCGTACGGCTATACAGCACCGTCACTCGGTGAGTGTTGCCGGAGGTACCGAGGCGTTCCGATACAGCCTTGATGTCAACGCTGCAATGCAGCCGGGTGTCATGAAGGAATCGGAGAACCAGACAAAGGGTGTGAACTTCAATATGACATATATGAAGGACAAGTTCACCATGCGTGCCAATGTGAGCGTCTCCGAGTCGGACAGCAAGAACTCGCCTTACGGTTCGTTCTCGCAATATACAAGGCTTAATCCTTATTATATACCTACCGATGCCAACGGTAAGCCGCAGAAGGTACTCGACAACAACACTGTCAGCGGCCAGAGTACAGTCATCACTAACCCGCTCTACGATGCAACAGTAGGTATCAAGGATCTTACCAACAGCCTTAATGTGACAACAAGTATAGGCCTTGAGTATATGCTGCTGAAGAATCTGCGCATTACAGAGCAGTTCTCTTATTCAAGAGGTATGGCAGGAACAGACAGGTTCCTCCCGGCCGACCATACGAGCTTTGAGCTCGAGGACGACCTCACACGCAAGGGTAGCTATTTCAAGAGCACAGGTAGCATGGCATCATGGTCGAGCAACCTGGGTATCAACTATAACCTTGTAATCAAGAAGCACCTCTTTAGTATCTTCGGTAACTGGACAATAAGCGAGGACAAGAACGAGTATGTGAACCTGTCGGCTACCGGTTACCCCGATACACACATGGATGACTTCATCTTCGGTAACAAGATGGAGACCAATATGAGCAACATCGGTAACGAGAACATATCACGTTCAGTGGGCCTTATCGGCCAGTTCTCGTACAGCTACGACAACCGTTACTCCGTTGACTTCAACATCAGCGGCGAGGCTTCGTCACGCTATGCAAAGCATGACCTTGTGCCGTTCTGGTCTGTCGGCGGACGTTGGAATGCCCACAACGAGCGTTGGCTCAAGGGTTATCTGTCGAACCTTGTCTTCCGTGCAAGCTACGGTGTGACAGGTGAGCAGAACTTCAGCCCGGCCGACGCCATCGAGTACTATACCTTCTCGAATACCATGCGTCCTTACGGCTCGTTCCCGGTATTGGGAGCGCTGCTCAGCGGTCTGAACAATACCGAACTCGGCTGGGCTAAGACTCACAACACCAGTCTCTCTGTCGATTTCGGCTTCTGGAAGAACCGTGTGAACGTGTCGTTCAACTATTATGACAACATAACGAAGGAGCTGCTTACAAACTATGACCTTGCACCGTCAACGGGATTCGCTACAATGGTGATGAACGCGGGTGAGTTGCAGAACAAGGGCTTTGATGCGTCATTGAACGTCATTGCCGTACAGGATCTGCGCCGTCAGTTCTTCTGGACCATCAATGCCAATGCCAACTGCAACCGTAACAAGATACGCAAGCTATCCGACTATCTCAAGAAGGTCAACGAGGAGCAGATGAAGTCGCCCAATGCACCTCTGCCGCAGTATCGCGAGGGTGAGTCGACTACAACGCTTTATGTGGTGCGCTCGTTGGGCGTTGATCCGGTGACCGGTAAGGAGGTGTACCTGAAACGCGACGGAACGAAGACATTCGTGTGGAATGCCAACGACAAGGTGCCTGTGGGTGATACCAACCCCAAGATAAGCGGTACTCTCTCAACAAACATCAACTGGAAGGATTTCTCATGCTCACTCGGCTTTACTTACAAGTATGGTGGAGTGGTGTACAACCAGACACTCGTAGACAAGATTGAGAACCAGAATGTGGCATATAACCTCGACAAACGTGCCGGTCAGGGACGTTGGGAAAAGCCCGGTGACGTTAAGCCTTATGTAGGTTTCAGCCCCACTGGTGCCAATACTCCTGCAAGTACGCGTTTCATCATGGACGACAACGAAATAAGGTTCGCGTCACTCAATTTCGGTTACAGATTCAGCGGTGAGAACTTCAAGTTCCTGCGTCAGGCCAATGTGGATGTGCTTGCCTTGAACTTCACCACAAACGACATCGCGCGTATCTCGCCAATCAGAATGGAGCGAGGCCTTGATTACCCGTTTGCCCGTTCTTATACATTGTCATTGTCAATAATGTTCCGATAAACGAAAAGAAATATGAAAAAGACCATTTATATACTTATTGCCGGGCTTGTGGGCATCAGTTCTCTTGCTTCGTGCGATGACTGGTTGGATGTAAGCCCCAACACCGATCTTCCGGCAAAAGAACTGTTCACAACAGAGAACGGTTACAAGAGCGCTCTTGCGGGCCTTTATATCGTGATGACCGAAGAGGATACATACGGCAAGAACCTGAGCTTCGGTCTCATGGAGCAGCTTGCGCAGATGTATGACAAGCTTCCCGATGGAACGACAAACCGCAACTCTGTATATATCTATGACCGCGAGACAAGCGGTGCCTACAACACCAAGGGTGTGCTGGCGAATATGTGGCGCTCGCAGTACCACACAATAGCAAACGCGAACAACCTGCTGGAGTGGTGGGACCTCAACGGCGAGATTGTGCTCTCCGACTCCATTACACGCCGTATGATACGCGGCGAAGCTCTTGCCTTGCGTGCCTTCCTGCACTTTGACCTGTTGCGCGGCTGGGGCCCTGCGAATTATGCAGCTGATGAGGCTGCAAAGGGGATGAGGTGCATCCCGTACCGCCTTGTCGCCGATCACTCGAAGCAGCCTCTGTTGCCGGCAAAGGAGATTGTGGACAATATCATCAAGGACCTCAAGGAGGCGAGGGAGTGTCTCGGCTATGAGAAGGAGCTCGACCTTGCAAAGGACCTTGAGAAGAGATATCTGCGTATGAACTACCATGCGGTGAACGCTATGCTGGCGCGCGTGTACAACTATGCCGGTATCAAGGACAGCGCGGCAATGCATGCCCGCAAGGTGATAGAGGAGTGTGGCCTTGCCCTGGAGAGCGGCAACGACAATGACCCTATCCTTTCAAAGGAGGTCATCTTCGGTATCAATATGCACGAACTCAAGGATAACCTCTCCGACTATTTTGCTGTTGGTGACAAGATGACAACAAAGTATTATCTGAATCTCTCTACCCTGAACGCGATCTTCGAGACTGTGGGCAGTGAGAGCGAGGATATGCGTGCCAAAGGTACAGCTTTCTACCGCAACAATGAGCAGCAGTGCGCGATGTCACTCAAATATATCGACAATGACAATGAGATTATTCCTCTTATCCGCCTGCCCGAGATGTATTATATTGCCTGCGAGGCATGCGGGTTGGGCGATGATGCTGCGGAATACATCAATCTGGTGAGGAACAAGAGAGGTATCTCCAGAGCAAAGGATGTTACATGTGACACTGATGAGCAGCGTGTGGTAGCCCTGAACAAGGAGTACCGTAAGGAGTTCTACGGTGAGGGACAGTATTTCTGGTTCCTCAAGACTCATGGCGTTACAGGTACATTGGCGCACAGCCCCGAGACTACACTCGCACAGGAGAACTTCATATTCCCGTTGCCAGATGCCGAGGTTGAGTATGGCTGGGCGCAAGATGACAAAGAGAATGAAGAAGGATCTGAAGAGCCTGCCGGGGGGATAATACCAAAAGGATAAGAAACAAACGATACTATAATATAGTCTATGAAAAAGAGTATTCATTATATAATTGGGCTGTTGTGCTTTACACTCGCATTTACAGCCTGTGAGAAAATTGAGCCCGATCTCTTTGACAAGGGTGCCAACGGTGCTTACTTCGACTATGAGTATGCGTCTGACTTTGACCGCAATCTCAACTTCAGCGAGTACATAGTGGGTAACCCTGACACCGTAGAGGTGGCGCTGAAAGTGAAGCTGCTGGGTTACATTATGGACGGTGAGCGCACGCTTGCAGTAAAGACAAAGGATATTGAGGGATATGAACTTGCCGATGTGACAATTGACGAGGTGGTATTCTCGGGCAAGGAGTATGAGAAGGAGATTGTTGTCAAGGTGAAGCGTCCTGCAGTGGAGGACCAGATGTATGCCGTGTGCATCTATCTTGACGGCAGCGGTGACCTGGGTACAGGAATAAGCGGCAAGAACGAAATAAACCTGTATGTGACCGAGTCATATGAGCAGCCTGCTGTGTGGTTCAGCCACATCCTCACCTATCTGGGCGAGTGGAGCAAGGAGAAACATATCTTCCTTGCCAACCACACAGGTGACAATCAGTTCTACACAAGTCTATACGACTATGAGATGGGAATGCATATATTCGACGCTGTAGTGGCCCTCAACGTGAGTGCTGTAAACGCGTTGCTCGCAAGCGAGCCCGAAGAGCCAGTCGTGGTAGACCTGCCTATCCTCAAGGAGACTGATTACCCGGCCTACAACGAACCTTATTTCTGGAGCGCTTATGAGGAGCAACTGGGCGTGTTCAGGGCTGGCAAGTTCTGTCGCTTCACCACAATGCTGGGCGGCTCGAACACAAGGGATATTGCCGACCTTTTTGCTGGTGAGGCTGCCGCGCAGAAGATGCTGGAAGAGGCTGACAATTTCCACAAGGACGATGTACTGTTCATGTTGAACCAGTATTATGAATACGCAATGGCAGGTACACCGCTGTCACAGTACAAAGAACTCTTATGGGTAGAACTCAGGAATAACGTGAACTACAATGTGAGAATACCTTTCTGGTGGGAGGATCCCAAAGGATTGGGTGCCGGTGCCATTGTGAAGAAGTATTTCGGCGAGTACAAGGACGACAAGTACCAGTTCATGCTCAAGACAATGCTCAAGGAGGACGGTTCTGCCGACTTCGTTACCGAGTCATTGTTCCCGTTTGTGTATGATGCGGTGAACAACACCTTTGTGTGGGACAACTCACCGTTCGGTACCAAGCAACTTGCAGGCGAGGAACGCCTTAAGGAGTGCTACCGCATCATCAAGGCTGCAAACGACAAGCGTCCTGCATCGCGTCGCTTTGACATCCCCGAGGTTGAAATATAAGAATAACTATCGAAAGGAAGTATTATGAAAAAGATATCATCACTTATACTGTTTGCCCTTATTCTGGCAGGCTGTTACGAGGACAAAGGTAACTATGACTACTCTTTAGGTTCAATGAACGAAATATTGTCGGTTACGTTCTCTCCGTCAATAACAGAGGGTGTCGGGGGCAGTATCATTGAAGTGCAGCAGGCGCTTGAGGAGGATAGCAGGACACGTCGTATCGATGCTGTTGTGGAGCAGTCGCTTGCAAAGGACCTTGAGAATCTTGACTTCTACTGGTGTAGGTCATACACCGACGAGGATGGCAGGTATGTCAAGGATACAATCCTCTCCAAGGGATTCCTTGAGTTTGACCTTCCTGTGGGTAAGGCAATGTCATACGATGTGTACCTGCATATATATGACCGTACCACAGACCTGTCGCATTACTCTTCGTTCAAGATAAACACACGCCCGGTGTTCAAGAACAGCCTTTTTGTTATGCATGGCAAGGAGGGTGACCGCAAGATAGGTAACATTGAGGTCATCGGCAACGAGACGAAGATATACACCGACGTGAAGACTGTAACAAGGGACAACAACCATTATGAGAATGCCACAGGCTTCGGTTACACAACTTACATGAACATTCCCGAGAACCTTGCCAATATAGGTGTGGCCAGTGCGTTGACACTCTACAGCAACAACGGAGAGACAAGGGCATACGACCCGCATGGGATGAAGGTGAAATTCACCGCACCTCAGATATTCAAGCCCGAGAGCGAGAATTTCTCCTATAAAAGGACCGTGCAGACCGGTGACCCCTCTAACTACACTCAGTACAGGGTTGTCCTCTCCGAAAACGGTGAGGTGTATGTGGGCAACTTTGTACACGCACTCTACAAGCCGGGCTTCGGATGCGAGAACAACCCCGACCTGCCACATCAGAGCGACTATGAGATAACAGCGGCTACGATAACACACAACCGCTTCCTCATGTGGGATGCGAAGAATGGACGTTTCCTCTATTCCGCAAAGCAGGACCAGGGTTTTGCCATCGATGAGGCAAGCTCGATTAGGCCTTCACACATATCAATGAACCCGTTGCTTGATGCCAACGTCAAGTTCGAGGGCCTGCAGCGTTCACCTGAGGGCATGACTGCCGTGATGGGCTATATAAACTACCGTGACGGATATGACCAGCAGAACGCCTATTTCATATTCAAGGATGAGGCTACCGGCAGTTATTATCGCTATGAGTTGCAGATGCAGGACATAGGTGATGGCAGCAAGGTGGCTCCTGCACGTGGCGCCGACGGCAGAGAGAGTGAGAAACTGTCGGCATACACAATCCTGAGTTCAAAGAAACTCACAGGGCTCACTCCAACCGATATGTCTACAATTACATACAACTCATGGTTCACCACAACAAACCTTTTCTTTGTCGAGGGCAATGCTGTGTACCGCTACAATGTATCCAACGGTGACAAGTTTGTCGTCTATGAGGCGCCACAGGGCTATGATATCACAAAAATCAAGTTCCGTACCGAGGAAAGCTCTGCTTTCAGCGACGATCTCGGCCTGCATTTGAACATCGTATTGTTCAACGGTACGAACGGTGCCATCGCAGAGATCAAGTTCAACACTGCTGCCGATGTTGACAGCAGCTATGAACCGAAGTTCTACGATCGTGACAACGAGGGTAACCTGTGGGGCGAAATCAAGGATATTCAGTTTGTGAACGATTATATATACAAGATGGCATATTGAGAAACCATGTGTACCTGTCATCCTGAACAGCGCGAAGAATCTGCTCGAGATGACAGCATGATGTGATTTGATATCTCATTTACTTTTAGAATAATTATGAAAAAGATTGCTTTGTTGGCATTGCTTGTGATGTGCAGTGCATTGTGCTCGGTTGCACAGACCGGGGACATAACAATAAAAGGAAAGGTTGTGGGCATAAAGAAAGGCCGTCTCTATCTGCTTGCGCGTGCTTCGGAGGAGGTTACCGATACTTTAGGCTTTTGTGACTTCAAGAAGGGTAAGTTTGAGCTCAAGGCTACTGCATCGGAGCCTATGGTCGCCCAGCTTGTGGTTGATGGCTTCGCGGGAGGCTTTATGCTGTTTGCCGAGCCCGGTGCAGCATACAAGGCTTGTCTGAGCGAGGGCACCGATTTCTTTATAAATGGCGGCAAACTCAATGACAGCTACAATGCGCACATGAGGATGTCCGACTCTCTGCGTACAGTTGTAGATGGCATGCAGGCGCGTTACGACTCGTTGCGTGCAGCAAAGAAATACCGTAGCGCAAGCCTTGTTAACGACAGCTTGCGTCGTGAGAAGGAACTGCTGCGCGATGCCACAAACAGGTTCCTCGCGAGCAACGATAACCTGATATCATCATACACTGTCTATTCGAACATTGTAATGCGTGATGCCGGTCTCAAGGAGACAAGGAGCATGTATGGTGCGCTGGGTGATGGTGCCAAGGCAACACAGTACGGGCGCATGATTAAGGAGCGTATCGATCGCCTTGCAAAGACCGACCAGGGCGCAAAGGCTCCCGATTTCACTTTGCCCGATACAAAAGGCAACCCCGTGACAATGAGCAGCGTCAAGGGCAAGATAAAGATTATTGACTTCTGGGCAAGCTGGTGCGGTCCCTGCCGCCTGAATAACCCTCACCTGAAGAAACTTTATGAGGAGTTCCATCCCAAAGGGCTTGAGATTATAGGCGTGTCGCTTGACACTGACAAGGATGCTTGGGAAGCAGCCATAGAGAAGGACGGTCTCACATGGGTGAACGTGTCGTCGCTCAACGGCTGGCAGTGCGAGACAATATCGCTCTACAGCATCAGCGGTGTGCCGTCACTCTTTATACTTGATGAGTACAATAATATAATGGCAACAGGTCTCCGTGGTGAGCAACTCAAGGCTTTTCTGGAGGAGAACCTGAAATAAAAGACATAAACAATGAAAAAGTTATTACTATTTGCTCTGGTGTTCGTAGCGACTGTCACCACTGCGCAAGAGAGAAAATTCGTCATCAAAGGCGAAATGACAAGCAACAAGTTATGCTACAGCGATGAGACGGTGAATGAGGTCAAGCTGCAGCGCACAATTGACGGTGTGCCGGTGGAGGTTGCCACTGCTCCCGTGATTGACGGCAAGTTTGTGTTTGAGGGAGAGGCCCCTGAAATGATGGAACTGTGCAACATTACCGGTTTTGACAATGGTAGTATACCGTTGTTCCTTGAGGAAGGCGAAATAAAGGTGTTCCCGTTCGATGCAGCATATCCGGTAGCAGCGAAGATTGGTGGCAGCCCCAGCAACGAGAAATATCAGGAGTATCTTGACCTCAACAACAAGTGTATTCAGGAGAGCAAGGTGCGAATGAATGAGGTGCTTGCCAATCTCCCCAAGGAGATACAGGGCAATCAAGAGCTGGAAATGAAGTTTGCCTCGCCAACATTCTATGTGAACAACATGCACTTCAAGGTGGCAATCATGGACTTTGTCTATGATAATATTGAGTCACCTGTAACATTGTATGTGATAAAGTATGCTATGGTACCCACATTCAACTCCGATGTTATCCAGGGCTTCCTGGATGCTATGCCACAGGAACTCCACAAGCAGGCAATGTACCGTGAACTTGTGAACGATATACGCTCGGCTAACCTCAAGGAGGGCTCTGCCGCTCCTGACATTGTAGGCCGTACTCCACAGGGCAAGGAACTTGCTCTCTCCGATTTCAAAGGCAAGTATGTGTTCATCGATTTCTGGGCAAGCTGGTGCGCACCATGCCGCCGCGAGATCCCTTATCTTAAGGAGGCACTTGCATATTCCGAGAACAGCGATAATCTTGTTGTGCTGAGCTACTCTATCGACAATGATATGGATGCCTGGACAGGTTGTATCGAGAACAGTGGGCTCGTGCACAAGAATTGGATACACATATCGACCCTCAAGGGCTGGAACAGTGAGGGCATTAAGCTTTTTGGCGTGACGGGTGTCCCCTTTACAGCACTTGTCGGCCCCGACGGTAATGTCGTGGAGTTCAACCTGAGAGGTGAGGAGATGGTGAAGAAACTGAAAGCCATCGTTGATGGTGCAAACAAATAAAAGAGTAGAGCCATGAAAAGATTATTGACTACAATATTATCAGTTGCTTTCTGCATTGCAGTGAGCGCACAGGGAACATGCGTCATCAACGGTGTCATAGACGACGTTAAGACTGCCGACGGCACAAAGGTTAAGAAGGTGTATCTTACACGTACCAATGAGTACGGTCAGTCAGAGACCGTTGCCGAGGCAAAAGTGAAGAAAGGCAAGTATACATTCAAACGTGATCTTGCGCAGGATGAGCCCGTGCTCATGTATGTTATAACCGGCTTCGGCGAGGGAGAGGGTATAGAGGTCTTTGTAGAGCCGGGCGAGGTTGCCGTAAACACAGCATCGGCAGCAACCCCTTGCGCGACAACCGTTGCCGGCACACCAACCAATGATACCTATTCCGAATACAAGAAGGTAATTGGAGAGGGTGTCAGTGCCGCAGAGAAATGTGCCGATGAGAGCGCGAGATCAAAAGAGGCTATCAAATCTCTTTCGCAGAGAATAAGATTCCTCATTGAGCATAATGCGTCGCCGATGACACCACTTGAGATAGAGCGTTACCTGTTGCAACAGCTTACACCGTCCTATGCCGATCAGATGCTCAAGTCTGTATCTACAACTTTGTATGATCATCCTTATTATCTCTCTTTGCGTAATAAGGTACTTGCAAGCGCCCTCAAGGTGGGTAATGAGGTCCCCGATATCACATTGCCGATGCTCGGCGGTGAGAAGAAGCACCTGAACGACCTCCGTGGCAAATATGTTGTACTCAGCTTCTGGGCAAACGGTTGTGAGAAATCCGCTGCGGTTCTTGCCGAGTTGAAGAAAGTATACGATGTCATAAAGGAGAATGATGAGTTTGTATTCCTCAGCTTTGCCCTTGAGAACGATGCGGCAGCGTGGAAGGCTGCAGTAGAGAGCAACGGCATCAATGTTGAGGGCTGGTTGAATGCTTGTGACGGTATGGGTGCAGACTCGCCTGCAGCAAAGCTTTTCGGTGTCGATAAGGCTCCGAGGATAATTTTCATAGAGCCAGAGGGTCGCGCCGTGTCACTTGACCAGGAAGTTGAGGAGCTTCAGATGCGTATTGAGCAGATTATGGAGGGCGATCTGTATTATCTTGATCAGGAAGAATGATGTGAATGGCCTTAATGCAGACTCCTGCGTTATACAAGGCTTTCAATCTGTTATAAGCATTCCCTTTTGTTATGCAAAAGGGAATGTTTTTTATTGCTCATTGGAGTCTCTGTTGCCTTTGGCTTTAAGGGACCAAAAGGGCAAAAACGGCAGTAAGGCCTAAGTGAAAACATCATCCATTGAACATTGCCCATTAAATGTTATTTCTCAAATAACGTGAATATAGCAATAAGTATTGTAATTCACTTTCTCTGTCATTCTGAACGTATGTGAAGAATCTATGTCAATGCGGCTCTTGAGATCCCTCGTCGCTTCGCTCTGTCGGGATGACAATGCTGTCGGTTTTTGAGTTCCTTCCTGTCGTTAGGATGACAATGTACGCGTACTTGTCATTTCGAACCTTGGTTCGGAATGACAGAACCGCAGGGGGCGGCCAGTCCTGTGAATGTTTAAAGTTTAAAGTGTGTGTGGGCCAATACACGAAATAAAACTCTCCCTCTTTTCAAAGAGGGAGTACGACAAAGTCGGGAGGGAGTTCGAACAGAGGAGGAATAGGGGTACGGCAAAGTCGGGAGGGAGTTATCTGTAGGGGCGGGGTTAGCCCGCCCTGGGCCATATCGCGTACTTGTCATCCTGAGTGAAACGAAGGATCTCTTTGTGTGAGACGTGTTGTTGAGGGCTTTGCCCGAAAAAATCTCTTGTTTGCGTTTTTTAGAGATCCTTTGACAATGCCGCCTTTTCGCGACCTGCACGGCATGAGCATTTCCCATGCTACGTGCGACCATTTGCTGTCGGCATTAACTTCGTTGAACCTGCTTTCGCTCGCAGTGAGATTAAAGTAA